>NZ_JBVITR010000012.1:140552-142260 GCF_055574875.1 Streptomyces sp. NPDC034670 | reverse complement strand
CGGCGTCAAGCTCACCCGGCTGCGCCCGGAGCAGGCGGAGTACATCGGGGTGAAGGTCGAGGGCCCGTACAAGCCCGACCACTACCGCTACTGAGGGCCGCCGACAGCCGTCCGGCGGCGCGGGAACGCCGCGTCCCCCGGGACATCCCGTCCCGGGGGACGCGGCGTTCGGCGTGCCGGGCCCGGCCGTCGGCCGCGGCGCTCAGGCCGGCCGGACCCGGGAGCGCGGACCGGCGCCGCGGGCCGGTGCCGCCTGGGCGCCGTCCGCCCGCTTCCCGTCCGGCGCGATGCCGATGCGGGCCAGGAGCGAGGACACGTCGGCGTCCAGCTCCGCCAGCTCCGGGAGCAGCGCCTCGGGGCCGTCCCCGGCGGAGCGCACGGGCGACGGTCGGGAGGACGGGGAACGGGGGACGGAAGAACTCATGGAGCACCTCGGGAGGGAAGAGGGGCCGGAAGGAAGCGGATCGCACGTCCGGCAAGGGTGGGCCACGCGACTGGAGGGCCGCTCGAACGCCCCTCGGGCTCGAGAAGCGCTCGAGCCCGCCTCGCGGGCCGTGGCCGCCCGCCGGGGCCCTGCCTAGGCTGCCGGTGACGCGGGCCCCGGGCGCCGCCCGGCACTGCCCGGACCCCCCCGCGCCCCCGAAGCATCCCGAAGAGAAGCACCATCCGCCGTAGACGCCCGCGCACAGAGGTGAGCTTTGCGGCTATGGCCCGTCTCAGCGAACAGGGAGTTGACTGAACGGCATGACGAACACGCAGAACACCTCGACGGCCACGGACGACACGACGCTGGTGATCGGCGGCACGGGCAAGACCGGACGCCGGGTGGCCGAGCGGCTCACCGCACGGGGCCTCCCGGTGCGGATCGGCTCCAGGTCCGGCGAACCGCCCTTCGTCTGGGAGGACCCGGGCACCTGGGACGCCGCCCTCGAAGGCGTCGGCTCCGTCTACGTCACCTACTACCCCGACCTCTCCTTCCCGGGCGCCGCCGAGGCCGTGGGCGCCTTCTCCAAGGCCGCCGTCGCCAAGGGCGCCCGGCGCCTGGTCCTGCTCTCCGGGCGCGGTGAGGAGGGGGCCCGCGTCAGCGAGGACAAGCTCAAGGAGTCCGGCGCCCAGTGGACCGTGATCAGGGCCAGCTGGTTCGCGCAGAACTTCAGCGAGAGCTTCTTCCACGAGCCGGTCGTGGCCGGTGAGCTGGCCCTGCCGACCGGGGACGCGGTGGAGCCCTTCGTCGACGCCGACGACATCGCCGACGTCGCCGTGGCGGCCCTCACCGAGGACCGGCACGTCGGCAAGACCTACGAGCTGTCCGGCCCGCGGCTGCTGAGCTTCCACGACGTCGCCGCGGAGCTGAGCAAGGCGACCGGCCGGCAGATCACCTACATCCCGGTCACGGTCGACGAGTACCGCAAGTCCCTCGAGGAGAACGGGCTCCCCGCCGAGTTCGCCGACCTGTTCGGACTGATCCTCGACGGGCGCAACGCCCACCTCGTGCACGGCGTCGAGGAGGCCCTCGGCCGCAAGCCGAAGGACTTCGCCGACTTCGCCCGCGACGCCGCCGCGAGCGGCGTGTGGAACACCTGACGCGCTCGGCGGCCGCGGGCCCGTGCCCCGGCCACCGCCCCCCCTTTCCCCCCCCCCCGGGAGGGGGGCACCTCCCTTGCCCAAGGCTGATCCGCGTCCCTGTCTCACCAACACCCCTACAAAC
>NZ_JBVITR010000012.1:105791-140542 GCF_055574875.1 Streptomyces sp. NPDC034670 | reverse complement strand
AATGGTAGAAGAGTGTCCGTCTCCCACAACAAAGAGCCCCCCCCCCCCCCCCCCCCCCCCACCCCCACGAATTGCGGGCAAACCCCCCCCCCCCCCCCCCCCCCCCCCCCCCTCCCCCCCCCCCCCCGCCCGCCTTGTCACCCCGCCCGGGGAGGAGGCCACTGCCATGACCGGAGCCGGCTCCGTGCCGATGTCGAGCGAGCGCCTGCGGACGCTGCCCGGCCACTTCCACGGATTCGCCCTGATGCACATCGCCATGCGCCGGGACGCCCGCCGGCTGGCCGCGGCGGCGCGCTCCGCGACGCCCGAACACCTGGACCGGGTCGGCGACTGGTGGCACCGGCTGCGTGAGGTGATCGACTGGCACCATCACAGCGAGGACCGGGTACTCTGGCCCGAACTGCGCCGCGGCGTACCGGGGTTCGACGAGGCCGCCCGTGCCCTGAGCGACGACCACGGGCGCCTGGAGGACGCCATGGACCGCGTCGACGCGGCCTTCGCCGACGGCTCCCCGGCCGCCCTCGTCCCGGCCGCCGACGCCTTCGGCACCGTCCTGCGCACGCACCTCGCCGACGAGGAACGGCTGGCCTTCCCCGCCTTCACCGCGCTCGGCAGGAAGCCCTACCTGGACGTGGAGCGCAGACTGCTGCGCACCGCCCCGCCGGGGGTCCTCGCCCACCTGCCGCCCTGGATGCTCGACGAGGCGGAACCCGGCGCCGCGGCCCGGGTCGAGGCCACCATGCCACCGCCCGTGCGCCTGCTCGGGCGGACCGTGCTGCGCCGACGCTACGCACGGCTGCTGGCCCCCGTGGTCCGGCTCGCCCAGGGGGCCGGGGAGCCGGCGGGCCGGCCGACCCACCAGGACCACAAGGAGAAGCAGCAGTGACCCCCTCCTCCCCGCAGCCCACCGCGGGCGGTGACCCGGCGCTGTACGCGGCCACCATCGCCATGGGCGTGAGCGCGGGCCTGTACTTCGCGTTCGACGTCTCCGTCATGCCCGGTCTGGACCGCGCGGACGACGCCACCTTCGCGACCGTCATGCGGCACATCAACGACGCCATCGAGAACGGCCTGTTCGGGCTCGTCTTCTTCGGAGCCTTCCTGGCCACCGGGGCCTCCGGCCTGCGGCTGCGGCGCCTCGGTCTGGCCCGCGCCGCCCGGTGGACCTGGGCGGCGCTCGCCCTGTACTCCACCGCCGTCGCCCTCACCCTGGGGGTCAACGTCCCCCTCAACCGGCGGCTGGCCCGTCTGGGGCCGGCCCCCCACGGGCCGGAACTGGCCGCGCTGCGCGACCGGTTCCGCGGCACCTGGGTGCCCGCCAACGCCGCGCGCACGCTGGCGTGCACCGCCGCGCTGGCCTGTCTCGGCCGTGCCCTGGTGCTGCGGGCCCGCTCCTGAGACCGGCGCCTGCCCGGGCGATGTCCCCCGTCCGCCCGGGCAGGCGCCCCGCCGCCACCGCCGTAGGCCGCGCCGGTCCGCCCGGCCGCACACCCCGGAGGACGACATGGACGCGTTCACCGGCCTCCTCGAGGGGCCCAAGGCGCGCGGCGCCTTCCTGCTGAAGTCCGTCTTCAACCCGCCGTGGGCGCTGCGCATCGAGGACCGGGCGCCGATCTCCGTGGTGACGATGGTGCGCGGCGACGCCTGGGCCCGCCCCGACCACGCCGACCCGGTCCGGCTGAGGCCCGGCGACGTGGCGGTGATGCGGGGGCCCGACCCGTACGTCATCGCCGACGCGCTCGACACCGCCGTGCAGGTCACCGTCGGCCCCGAGCAGCGCTGCAACACCGCCGCGGGCGAGGACGTCACGGACACGATGGCCCTCGGCGTGCGCACCTGGGGGGACGTGCTCGGCGAGGGCTCGGCGGTGATGCTGTCCGGCACCTACCAGGCGCCCAGCGAGATCGGCCGGCGGCTGCTGAGCGCCCTGCCCACCGTGCTGGTGCGCCCCGCCGGGGAGGGCAACGACCCGCTGGTCGGACTGCTCGCCGAGGAGGTGGCCCGGGACGAGCCGGGCCAGGAACTCGTCCTCGACCGCCTGCTGGACCTGCTCCTGGTCAACGTACTGCGCGGCTGGCTGGCCGATCCCGGCTCCGGGGCGCCGCCCTGGTACCGGGCCCAGAGCGACCCGGTCGTCGGGCCCGCGCTGCGGCTGCTGCACGAGGACCCCGCGCACGCGTGGACGGTGGAGTCGCTCGCCCGCAAGGTCGGCGTCTCCCGGGCCCAGCTCGCCCGCCGCTTCACCGCGGTCGTCGGGGAACCGCCCATGGCCTACCTCACCGGCTGGCGGCTCGCCCTCGCCGCGGACCTGCTGCGCGAACCGGACACGACGGTGGCCACGGTGGCCCGCCGGGTCGGCTACAGCAGCGGCTTCGCGCTGAGTTCCGCCTTCAAGCGGGTGCGCGGTCTCAGCCCGCAGGAGTACCGGGACCGGGCCCCCGCGCGGTCCCGGCGCGGATAGGGCCCGCCCGGCGGGAGCCCGGTGCCCGTGAGCGGGGGGCCGCCGCGGCCGGCCGCGGCCGTGCGGTGCCGGCCGCACACCGGCACGGCCCCGCGCCCTCCCCGGGCCCCGGAGCGTCTCCCCGGCGCACCGGACGGCGCGGGGCCGCGCGCCGGGACCCCGCCCGGGATCAGGCCGCCCGCCCCCGGGCGACCTCGGCGACGGCGGCCACCACGGCGTCGGGCACCTCCAGCGGCAGCATGTGCCCGACGCCCGGAAGCTGCTCGAAGCGGGCCCGCGGCAGCGCCTCGGCCACCGCGCGGCCCAGCCGCGGCGCGACGACCCGGTCCTGCTCGCCGGCGAGCACCACGGCCGGCGCGGTCACCGACGCCAGGCCCGCGCGCAGGTCCATGCCCCGGGTGCAGGCGAACGCCGCCGCCCGCACCCGGGGCGCCGTCGCCGCGAACATCTGCCGGTTGACCTCCCGCAGGCGGGCGTCGGCCCGCCTGCCCGTCGTCTGGCCGAGCAGCCTGCGGCCGAGGGCCGGCCGGGACAGCGCCCACTGGAACAGGCCGCTGCCCATCATGCGCACCTCGCCGTCCGGGGTGTCCTGGTCGTGGGCCGCCGTCCCCAGCAGGACCAGGCCCTCCAGCAGTCCGGAGCGGCCGGCGTCCGCCGCGGCGTGGGCGAGGGCGGCGAAGCCGCCGCCGGAGTGCCCCACGACCACCGCGTCGGGCGCCTCCACCCGCTCCAGCACCGCGCCGAGGTCCGCGCCCAGGCGCTCCACGCCGAACGGCTCGCGGCCCTCGGTGGAGGCGCCGTGACCCCGCTGGTCGTAGAGCACCACGCGGTGCCCGGCGCGGATCAGCCGGTCGGCGACCGTGCCCCACACCCGGCGGGTCGCGGCCCAGCCGTGCGCCAGGACCACCGTGCCGCCCGTCGGCTCCCCGAGGGCGGGCAGCACCGAGACGGAGAGCAGCGCGCCGTCGTCCGTGCGGACCTGCGTCTCGGTCGCCGTGCGGGCCGCCGTCGCCGTCATCGCGCGGCCTCCGGCGCCGGACGCCGCTCCAGCACCCGGCCCAGCCGCACGAACGCGTCGCTGGTGGACCTGGAGTGCTGCGCGCCGATGTCGGCGACCTTCGCCAGAACCTTCAGCCAGCCGGCGGGACGGCCCGCGAAGTGCATGCCGATCCGGGTACGGCGGCCCGCGTCGAGCGGATCGAGCAGGAAGTCGCTCGTCCCGCGGAAGACGCCGTCGACGTACTCGACCGACAGCCTCCGCGCCGGTTCCACGGCGGTGGTCCGCGCGGTGAAGCGCAGCTTCGGGCCGCCCTTGTCGGCTCCCCTGGTGTGCACGGTGACCCGCACCTCACCGCCCACCTCGTCCGGGGAGCCCGAGACGGGGGAGAAGGTGTTGTCCGGTGCCCACCAGGCGCGGGCGCCGCGGAACTCGGCGAGGAGCGCCTCCCAGACCGCCTCGGGCGGGGCGTCCACCACCGCCTCGTCGATCAAGTCGTAACCTGTCATGCCGCATCTCCTGTCGGATGTCCGTGCGCCGAGGGCTCCCGCCTCAGCCGAAGAAGCCCTGGCCGGGGGTGAGGATGTTCGCCGGGTCGTAGCACCGCTTCGCCTCGACGAGGGTCCTCCACACGCGCCCGAAGTGGGCCCGCCAGTCCTCGGGGGTCATCCCGGGGATCGCACCGACCAGGTAGCGCTTGGCGCCGAGGGAGACCGCGATGTCGTACAGGCGGCGGTTCTGCTCCAGCATCCGCTCGACGTCCGCGCCGGGCGCCGGGAAGCGGAGCAGGTCGAAGAGGTAGGCGACCTTCTCGTCCGGCTGCACCGCCATGGGCCGGGTGAGCTTCGCCGTCGGGTACGGGTAGAAGAGCAGGAAGCCGGCGCCCAGGTCGTCGGCGGTCAGCTCCTCCTCGACCACCCGGGCGAACTCCGCGGCCCTGGAGGCCGGCAGGAACAGGCTCAGCCAGGGCTTGGGCTGGTGCCAGTAGCCGTTCTCCCGCAGCCACGCCTCGGCGGCGTCGGTGCGGAAGACGCAGTCGCGGTAGGAGAACTCCTCCACGGTCAGCAGCGAGCGGTCGTCGCGCAGCCCGGCCAGCAGCCGGCCGGAGTCCGGGGCGGCGGTGCCGGACCAGTAGGCGACCCCCTCCAGCCGGTACCACCAGCCGGAGCCGTCCTGGGCGGGCATGATCTCGCCGACCTGTCCCTGGAACCGGCCCTCCGCCATGATCTTCTCGGCGTCGGCCAGGTAGGTCTCCTCGTCGCGGTAGATGAGCCGGTACACCGTCGCCTTCTCCGGCGCGGGCACCAGGTCGACGGTGGCGCGCACGATGATGCCCACCTGGCCGCCGCCGGCCAGCGCCGCCTCGAACAGGTCGGGGCGCACCGACTTGCTGGCGGTGACGAGCCGGCCGGTGCCGGTGACGATGTCGATCGACCTCACGGTGTCCACCTGCAGCCCGTAGGTCTGCACGGTGGCGCCGACGCCGCCGACGCTGAGCGTGCCGCCCACCGACAGGTGCAGGTAGTCGGTGAGCGCCGGCGGGGTGAGCCCCTTGGCCAGGGCCGCGTCGGTCAGCTGGGCCCAGGTCACGCCCGCCTCCACCACGGCGCTCCGCGCGTTCAGCTTGATGATCCTGGACAGGCCGCGGGCGTCGATGGAGATGCCGCCGTCGGTCAGCGCCTGCCCGTAGCACGAGTGCGACTCGAGGTCGGTGCCCGTGCCGCCGCGGCCGTTCATGGCGATCGTCAGCTTGTTGACCCGGGCGTAGTTCACCATCTTGACGACGTCCTGCACCGAGCCGGGCCGCAGCACGGCCCACGAGGTGTGCGACACCATGCCGCCGAAGTCCCTGGCGAACTGGGCGGTCGCGGCCGGCGCGGTCTCCAGTGTGCCGTCGAGCCGCGGCAGCGGGGCGACGCCGGTGGCGGCGGCCGGGTCCGAGGCGAGCGCCCAGGACTGGCTCGTCGCGCTCCAGCCGACGACGGTGGCGGCGATGCCGCCCAGAACGCTGCGACGCGTGGGCGTGCTGTTTCTCATGGGGTCTGCCTCCTGTTGTCTACGCGTCGCTCAGGGCGGGCAGGCCGGCGCCCACCGTGGTGGCGAGTCGGTACTCGGAAAGGTCGAAGCGGCGGGTCTGGCGGCGGAAGCGCCAGGTGTACGTGGGCCAGATGGACGGGTTGCGGCCGTGCTCGTCGAGGTACCAGCTCCGGCAGTTGCCGGCGTTCCACACCGTGCCCTCCAGGCGTGCCTGGAGCCGTTCGTTCCAGGCGTCCTGGGCCTCCTGGCGCACCTCCACCGAGGCCAGGCGGCGCTTGGTCATGAGCTTCAGCGCGTCCAGGACGTAACCGATCTGCGCCTCGATCATGACCACCTGGGAGGAGTGGCCGAGGGTGGTGTTGGGGCCGAGCAGCAGGAACAGGTTGGGGAAGCCGGCGACGGTGGTGCCGCGGTGGGCCGCCATGCCCCGGGCGCGCCACACGTCGCGCAGCACCCGGCCGTCGCGTCCGGTGATGCGCGCGGCGACGGGGCGGTCGACGGCCTTGAAGCCGGTGCCGAGGACGATGGTGTCGACCGGGCGCTCGGTGCCGTCCGCGGTCACGATCGAGTGGGCCCGCACGTGGTCGATCGGGTCGGTGACCAGGTCCACGTTGGGCTGCTGGATCGCCGGGTACCAGGTGTTGGAGAACAGCAGGCGCTTGCACGCCATGACGTAGTCGGGGGTGAGCTTTTGGCGCAGCTCCTCGTCCGGCACGGACTTCTTCAGGTGGTCGCTGGCCATCTTCTGCATCTTCAGGGCGACGGCCGGCCGCTTCATCACGAACGCCAGGACCTCGCGGCCCCACATGTTGAAGTTGCGGCGGAAGTTCTGGTAGCCGGGCACCCGGTGCAGCAGCCAGGACTGCAGGGCGGTGGTCGCCTTGTCGTTCTTGGGGCCGATCCACGGCGGGGTGCGCTGGTAGACGTCCAGGCGCCCGACCACCGGCTGGATCTCGGGCACGAACTGGATGGCCGAGGCGCCGGTGCCGATGACGGCGACGTTGCGGCCGGTCAGGTCGTGGTCGTGCCGCCAGCGCGAGGAGTGGAAGACCGTGCCCTGGAAGTCGCCGAGGCCGGGGATGTCGGGGACCGACGGCTCGCTGAGGTAGCCGGTGCCGCTGACCAGGACCTGCGCGGTGTAGTCGCCCCGGGAGGTCTCGATGTGCCAGCGGCGGCCGGCCTCGTCCCAGCGGGCGGCGAGCAGCTCGTGACCGAAGCGGATGTAGGGGCGCACGCCGAACCGGTCGGCGGTGTCGCGCAGGTAGTCGTACAGCTCCCGCTGCTTGCCGAAGGTGGACTTCCAGCCCGGGTTCTGGGCGAAGGAGAACGAGTACAGGTGCGACATCACGTCACAGGCGGCGCCCGGGTAGGAGTTGTCGCGCCAGGTGCCGCCCACCTCGTCGGCCCGCTCGAAGACGAGGAAGTCGTCGATGCCCTGCTGCAGCATCCGGATGGCCATGCCCAGGCCGGAGAAGCCGCTGCCGATCACGGCGACCCGCAGGTGCCGCCGCGACCCGCCCGACGCGTCCTTCGCCGCCCGCGACCGCGTCGTCCCGCCGCTGTGCGCCGGTTCGAGAATGCTCGTCACGTCCCTGCCTCCTAGCGGCGCGCGATGGTGACGCGGAAGTTGTTGAAGAACTTGTCCTCGAGCGTGTACGCGAAGATGTCGAGGTAGCGTTCGAAGCGGGCCACGACCTCCTCGCCCTCCAGCTCGACGGCCTCCTGGCGGCGCTCGGCCAGGAGCTCCAGCCAGGCGCGGCACGCCACGGCGAACGACTCGCGCTCGTTGACGATCTCGACGACGTCGAAGAGGCCCTCGGCCGCCTGGGCGAGCTCGTGCAGGTGCGGGATGTGGCAGTTCTCGAACTCGGAGCGCTGCAGGAACTTCAGGTCGTCCAGCAGCTGCCGGTTCATCGGCAGCGCCTCGGCGGTCATGGTGTGCAGCACGAACCGGGCGCCCGGCCTGAGGGCGGCCGCCACCTTGTTGAAGAAGACCCGGTACTTCCTGGTGCGCTCGCGCGGCGGCAGCGTGGAGGAGACGAAGTGCTCCAGCGCGTTGATGCAGAAGGCCGCGTCGTAGGGGTCGTCGGTGGCGTGGTCCTCCCAGCTCTCGACCCGCACGGCGATCCGCGGGTTGTCCAGGCCGGCGATGAACTCCTCCTGCGTGCGGCTCAGGGTGAGTCCGACGGCGTGCTCGACACCGTGCACGGTGGTGAGGCGGTTGAGCAGGGTGCCCCAGCCGCAGCCGATGTCCAGGACCCGCCGGGCGCCCGCGGCGCCGGCCAGTTCGACGAACCGGTCGAGCTTGCGCTCCTGGGCCTCGTCCAGGGCCTCGGTCAGCCCCTCGCCCTTCTCCCAGTACCCGCCGGAGTACATCATCGTCGGGCCCAGCAGGAGGCGGTAGAAGTCATTGCTCACTTCGTAGTGGTGCCTGATCGCGTCGACCTCGGGGACCGACCGTTCCTCGACCGTGGTCATCTTCGTCCTCAACTCCCGTCCGGATGGCTGTGCCTGCCGCCTGATGCCGGCGCAGACGAGACAACCCCCCGCTCGCAACACAGGTGCAACACGGGGCGGCCGGACGGTGTTGCGCGGGCCTTGCGCCGGGGCGGGTTGCATGCGTCTCGCACAGCGTCAAGCCCTCCGAGGAAGGACCCACCCCATGTCTCTGCCGACCATCGAAGACCTGGCGAGCCGGCTCGAGGCCGTGTCCGGAGCCCAGAAGGTCGACCCCGACCACCCGCTGCAGCACATCCCCGACGTGGACTCGCTGGACCTGATGGAGTGGCTGTACGCGTTCCAGAACGCCTACCCGGAGATCCCGGCCGACGAGTCGCTCTTCGCGGACATCGACGACACCACCACGCTGCGCACCGTCTACGAGCGCATCGTCGCGCTCGCGCCGGCGCAGAGCTGAACGGGCGAGGACGTGAACGGCTTCGTCATCACCGGGTGGGGCGTGTCCGTCCCGGAACGCGTCGTGACCAGCCAGGAGCTGGCCGACCGGTTCGGCGTGGACGAGCACTGGATCACCAGCCGGTGCGGGATCCGTGAGCGGCGCGCCGTGGGACCGGGCCAGACGACCGCCTCCCTGGCCGTCGAGGCCGGCCGACGCGCGCTGGAGAAGGCGGGACTGGGCGGTGACGACATCGCGCACCTGATCGTCGCCACCGCCACCCCGGAGCAGCCCTCACCGGCGACGTCCGCGTTCGTCCACCACGAGCTGGGCATCGCCGGCAGCGCGCACGACGTCAACTCCGAGTGCGCGGGCTTCCTCTACGGGCTGGTCTCGGCCATGGCGCTGATCGCGATCGACCCGCGGCCGATCCTGCTGATCGGTTCGGACACGCACACGCTCACCGCCAACCCCGCCGACCGCAACCTGTCCATCCTGGTCGGGGACGGCGCCGGCGCGGTCGTCGTCGAACCCGCTCCCGAGAACCGGGTGCTCGCCTGGAACCTGGGGGCGGACGGCAGCTGCACCGGCAGCCTGAAGGTGCTCGCCGGCGGCAGCCGGATGCCGACCACCGAGGAGACCGTGCGCCAGGGCCTGCACTACGCGCAGATCAACGGCAACGAGATCTACCTCAACGCCGTGCGCTACACGGTGCGCACGGTGCGCGAGACGCTGGAGTCCGCCAAGGTCGAAGCGGCCGAGGTGGACCACGTCGTCCCGCACCAGGCGAACATCCGCATCATCAACTCCATCCTCAGTCACACCGGACTGCGGCCCGAGGCGCTCGTCGCCAACCTGGACCGGTACGGCAACACCGCGTCCGCATCCATTCCGATCGCGCTGGCCGAGGCCCTGGACGAAGGACGCATCCGCGAGGGCGACCTGGTCCTGCTCGCGGGCTTCGGCGCCGGCATGACGTGGGGATCCATGCTGCTGAAGTGGGGCGGAGGCCGACAGTGAGCAACAGCGCCAAGGCGAGGGGGAGTCGCCCGGACAGCCCGGTGGCCCTGGTCACCGGGGCGTCCGGGGGACTCGGCCAGGCCCTCGCGATCGAACTGGACGCGCTCGGCTGCCGGGTCGCGGTCCACTACAACCGCTCGGCGGACGCCGCCCGGGCCGTGCAGGACAAGCTGCGCAACGACTCGGTCCTGGTGACCGGGGACGTCGGCTCCTACGACGCCGTCACCGCGCTGTACGAGCAGATCGGCGAGCGGCTCGGTCCGGTCGACGTCCTGGTCAACAACGGCGCCGTCCGCAAGGACCAGGTCATGGTGATGCAGTCCCCCGAGGACTGGGCCCAGGTCGTGCGGACCAACCTGGTCGGCTCGTTCCACACCGCCCGGGTCTGCGTCCCGCACATGGTGCGGCAGCGGTGGGGGCGGGTGATCAACGTGGTGTCGCCCTCGGGCCTGATCGCCACACCGGGGCAGACGGCGTACTCGGCCTCCAAGGCGGGGCTGATCGGCTTCACCCGCACCCTCGCCGCCGAGTGCGGCCGGCGCGGAGTGACGGTCAACGCGCTCTCCCCCGGATTCATGATCACCGGGATGACCAAGGACCTGCCCGACCGGATCAAGGAGGGGATGGAGAGCAGGGCACCCGTTCCGCGGCTCGTGACGGTCGAGGAGGTCGCCCGCAGCGTGAGCCTGTTCCTGGACCAGGACTGCATGACGGGACAGGTCGTCAGCATCGACAGCGGAGTGTCCGTCATGTGACGGACCGGCGAACGCCGGCGGAGGGACCGAATTCCCCCCTCGGTCCCCTCCGCCGCATCCCGCGCACCGAAGGGAATTCCGTGGCCGACGGAATTCGGGCGCGCCGCACGAAGCGCCCGCGGAGCATTCCGCGGGCGCTTCGCGTACGCCGTGCGGTGTTTCGCGCACGCCGTGCGGTGTTTCGCGCACGCCGTGCGGTGTTTCGCGTACGTGTGATTCCCCGCGTATGCGGCGGACACCGCCCGCCCGCACGGACGGACGCGCCGCGAAGCCCCCCGGACGCGTGGACGCGTTTTCCGCGGGCGTTTTCCCGCGAGGAGAGGGCATCCGCTTCGTTCCCGGGAACCGGGCGGCCCCCGGCCGTTCAGCGGGACGGCGGCGGCAGCGCCTCGAACGCCCCGATCAGCAACGGGTCCACGTCGGGCGCGGCGGGGGCCACGGCCGCCCGGCGCGCGGGCTGCGGGAACTGCCCGCGCAACAGCTCCAGGTGGGCCCGCTGGGTGCGCGACGCCGGCTCGATGCCCAGCTCCTCCGCCAGCATCTCGCGCAGCTCCTGGTACACCCGCAGCGCCTCGGCGCGGTTGCCCGCCGCGGCGTGCGCCGCCATCCGGCAGCGGTGCGCGCTCTCCCGGAACGGGGCCCGGCGCACCGCCTCCTCCGCGTAGCGCAGCGCGTGGTGCTCGTTGCCCAGCGCCGAGGCCGACAGGCTCGCCAGCTCCAGCGCGGTCAGGCGCAGCTCGCCGATGCGTTCGCGCGTGGTCTGCACCCACTCGCCGTCGTGCGCCGGCAGGAACGACCCCTGGAGGTTCGTCAGCGCGCCCGTGGCCAGCTGGTACGTCACGGCGTGCGCCCGCTCGGCGTGCGCCTGCCGCGCCTCCAGGACGGCCATCTCGGCGGCCTCCACGTCCGTGGCCGCGTCGTCGGGCAGCCGCAGCACGTAGCGGCCGCTCTGCGCGATCAGCGGGGTCTCCCCAGGCTTCTGGTGCGCGCTGGTGACGAAGGCGCGCACCCGGCTGATGATGCTGCGCAGCGCCGACGCCCAGGTGTCGGGCAGGCCCTGCGGCCACACGGTGTCCGCCAACTGGTCGCGGCTGGTGCCGGTGGTCCGCTCCAGGACCAGGCGGGCGAAGGCGACCTGGGCCTGCGCGCTCGACAGGTGCCGGGGCGGTTCGCCCTCGTGCTCGACGGCGACGAGCCCTGTCAGTCGGATCAGCACGGCGGACACTCCTTTCGACCGGACGGCCGGACCGTGGAGAAAGTTGAATCCTCATCTCTGTTTCGCTCGGACACTACCGGGGCGGATGGCCGGAATGTCAATCGGGCAGAAAACATACCTGCCGGAATAGTGGGAAGCCTGAGTTCCATTCAGGGCGCCCTTTCCGGGGGCCGGTCGCCCCTTGTCCGGGCCCGGCCCCATTGCCTCGCGCCCGTGTTGCGGACGTCTTGCGGAGTGCGGCGTAGAAATCCACTCGTGAACGGGTCGAGGAAGAAACGAAACGGCCCGGTGGACCGCGTCAGACACTCTCGAGGAGACCACGTGAACGCGACCGGAGGCTGGGAACGGCTCGAACCGAAGCTGGCGACCACGTTGCAGCGCGTGAAGTCACTGGAGTGGGAGCCGGCCCGCCGCAACAGTTTCGTCGCCTACACGGTGGAACGGGACAGCGCCTACGCCGACCTGGACGGCCGCCGCCTGCTGATGATGTCCGGCTACAGCTACCTGGGCCTGGCGGGCGACGAGCGCGTCGTGGCCGCCGCCAAGGCCGCCGTCGACCTGTACGGCACCGGCAACCACGGGGTGCGCGCCCTGGCCGGCTCCATCCCGCTGCACGAGGAGCTGGAGGCCGAGGTCGCCCGGTTCGCCGACCGCGAGGCCGCCATGGTCTTCGGTTCCGGCTACGCGGCCAACGTCGGCACCGTCGGCGGCCTGGTCGGCCCCGGCGACACCGTGTTCATCGACAAGTACGACCACGCCTCCATCGTCGACGGCTGCAAGCTGTCCGGGGCCACCGTCACCCGCTTCCGCCACAACGACGTCGACCACCTCGACCGCCGGCTGCGCGCGGCCGGCCCGGGCGGCGTGCGCCTGGTCGTCGTCGACAGCGTCTACTCCATGGACGGCGACATCGCCCCGCTGCCCGAGCTGCGCAAGGTCTGCGACGAGCACGACGCGCTGCTCATGGTCGACGAGGCGCACGCGCTCGGCGTCATCGGCGCGCACGGCCGCGGCATCGAGGAGCACTTCGGCCACACCGCCCGCGTCGACATCAAGCTCGGCACCCTCTCCAAGGCCATCCCCTCCATGGGCGGCTGGGTGGCGGGCCCCGCCGAGCTGATCGGCCACCTGCGCTACGCGGCCCGCCCGTTCCTGTTCTCCGCGGCCCTGGCGCCGGCGCAGGCCGCGGCGGCCCTGGAGTCGCTGCGCATCCTCCAGCGCGAACCCGAGCGGGTGGCGCACATCCAGCGCGAGTCCGCCCGGCTGCGCTCCCTGCTGCACGCCGAGGGGCTGCGCACCCAGGACAGCGAGACGGCCGTCATCCCGCTGATCGCCGGCTCCGACGACGCGGCCTACGACCTCGCCACCACGTGCCGCGAGAACGGCGTCATCGGCCTGCCGGTGGTCACCCCGGCCGTCCCCAACGACCTGGCCCGGCTGCGGATCGCGGTGACCGCCCGGCACACCCCGCAGGACATCGACCTCGCCGCCGACGCCTTCGTCCGGTCCGCCCGCGCCTGCGGGATCCTGCCGGCCTGAGCGCCGGCCGTACTCACCGGGAGACGGATGATGACTGCTGGCTCCGCCAAGCCCCCGGTCGTGATCACCGGCATCGGCGTGGTCACCCCGGCCGGCTGCACGCCCGAGGACCTGTGGGGCGCGCTGCGCTCCGGGCGCTCCACCGCCGCCGAGCTCACCCACCTCGGCCTGGACCGGCACCGGGTGCGCATCGGCTGCCGGGTCGCGGGCCTGGACCGGCTGGACCTGCTGCCCGCCAAGGACGCACGGCGCCTGGACCCGTTCGCCCTGTACGGCGCCACCGCGGCCCTGGCCGCGCACCGCGACGCCGGCGCCCCGGCGCCCGACCCGCACCGCACCGCCGTGGTCGTCGGCAACGCCGTCGGCGGACGCACCACCAGCGACCGGGAGTCCCTGAACTTCGCCGCCGGCGGCCCGGCCCGGGTCAACCCGCTGATGCCGCTGCTCACCATGCCGAACGCGGCCGCCGCGCAGATCGCGATGCGGCTGGGCTGGACCGGCCCGGCGCTGACCGTCGCCACCACCTGCGCCAGCGGGGTGGACGCGATCGGGCAGGCGACGGGGCTGCTCCAGGCGCACCGGGCCGACGTGGTGGTGGCCGGCGGCTGCGAGGCCACCCTCAGCCCCGTCACGCTCGCCGCGTTCGGCGGCCTCAACGCCGTGTCGGCCCGCAACGACGACCCCGCCCGGGCCTGCCGGCCCTTCGACCGCGACCGCGACGGCTTCGTCATGGGCGAGGGCGCGGGCTTCGTCGTCCTGGAACGGCTCGACGACGCCCGGGCCCGCGGCGCCGCTCCGTACGCGCGGATCGCCGGATACGCGGCCACGGCCGACGCCCACCACCTGTCGATGCCCCTGCCCGACGGCGCGGGCGCCGTCGCGGCGATGACCGGCGCCCTCGCCGACGCCGGGCTCGCCCCGGACGAGATCGTCCACGTCAACGCGCACGGCACCTCCACCCCGCACAACGACCGCTCCGAAGCGGCCGCCCTGCGCAAGGTCTTCGGGACCGGCGGACCGCCGGTCACCGCCTCCAAGGGGGTCCTCGGCCACCTCATCGGCGCCGCCGGGGCCGTCGAGGTCATCGCCGCCGTCCAGGCCATGCGCGCCTGCGAGGTGCCGCCCACCGCCAACCACGAACACCTCGAAGAGGGAATGGAGATCGACGTGGTGCACACCCGACCACGATCCGTCGCCTCCGGGCCCGCCCTGTCGAACTCCTTCGGCTTCGGCGGACACAACGCCAGCATGGTGGTGACGCCGGTATGACCACCACGACGGACCGGAACCGCACCGCACCGGCCGCCCCGGCGCCGCGCCGCGCCGAACGCACCCCGGACCGGGAGGAGACGACCGCCTTCCGCGCCGCCGTGCGCGCCGCCCTGCCCGGCCCGGCCGCCACGGCCGACGCCTCCCCCGTGCACGCCTTCGTCCTCGCCCACACCCTCGCCGACGCGACCGTGCGCGCGCTGGCGGCGGGCGAGCCGGAGCCCTGCTCCGTCGTGCACCTCGGACAGGACATCCGCACCGACCGCCCGGTGCGGCCCGGCGAGACGGTCACCGTCACCGTCGACGTCCTCGGTGCCCGCCGCGAGGCGCGCGGCACCCGCCTGGCCGTGCGCTCGACGCTCACCGCCCCGGACGGGACGCCCTTCGCCGAACTGCTCACCGCTGCCCTGCTGGTCGGCGCCACCCGCATCGAGCCGTTCGGCGACATCCCGCCCGCCGCCGTCGCCCCCGCGAGCGACCCCGGGGAGCCGGCCGGCTCCCGCCACGAGCTCACGGCCGACTGGATCCGCGGCTACGCCCACGCCTCCGGCGACCTCAACCCCATCCACCTGGAGGAGCGGGCCGCCCGGGACGCGGGCTTCCCCACCGTCCTGGCCCACGGCATGGGCCTGATCGCCCTGGTCTGCGAGGAGATCGCCGACCGCTGGGCCGACGGCGACATCGCCCGCGTCCGCGCCGTCGGCGCCCGGTTCTCCGCGCCGGTGCTGCCCGGTGAACCGCTGGACGTCGCCTACCGGCCGGACGCGGCCGGCCGCGTCGTCCGCTTCACCTGCCGGGTCCCCGGCGGCACCGCCGTCAAGGGCGGCTGGGTCCTGCTGGAGCCCGCCGGGCACACCCCGGGAGGCGGCGATGAGTGAGCACGACGGACTGGTCGGCGGCTTCCTCACCCAGGTCCGCGAACGCCCCGACGCACCGGCGCTCGTCTGGCACGGACGGGAGACCACCTACCGCGAGCTGTACGGACAGGCGCTGGAGGAGCGCGAACGGCTGGCGTCCCTCGGCCTGCGCCCGGGCGAGCCCGTCGGCGTCCTGGCCGCCAAGTCACCCGCCGCCGTCGCCCTCGTCCTGGCCTGCCTGCTGGCCCGGCGCCCGTTCCTGCTGCCCTCGCCGCAGCTCGCCGAGTCCCAGCTCACCGCGCTGTTCGCGCAGGCCGGCTGCCGCCACGTCCTGGCGCCCCGGGGCGCCGGGCAGCCACCGCGGGCGGTGCCGTCCGCGACGGCGGACCCGCTGCCCGAGGACACCACCTTCCTGCTGACGACGTCCGGCTCCACCGGACTGCCCAAGATCGTCCCGCTGGGGCGGGCGGCCGTGGACCGGTTCACCGGCTGGGCGGCGTCCGCCTTCGGCATCGGCGCGGGCACCACCGTCCTCAACCACGCCCCGCTCAACTTCGACCTGTGCCTGCTCGACGTGTGGACCACCCTCGCGCACGGCGGCCGCGTCGTCCTGGTCGACCCCGACCGGGCCGTCGACGGACGGCACCTGCTCGACCTGCTGACCCGCCACCAGGTGCAGGTCGTGCAGGCCGTGCCGATGTTCTACGGGCTGCTCCTGCAGGCGTGCCGGCGCACCCCGCTCACCCTGCCGTCCGTGCGGCACGCCGTCTTCACCGGCGACGCCATGCCCGAGCCCACCCTGGCGGAGCTGCCCCGGCTGCTGCCCGCGGCCCGCCTGTACAACGTGTACGGCTGCACCGAGACCAACGACAGCTTCCTGCACGAGGTGGACCCCGCCGGGACCGGACCCGTGCCCCTCGGCACCCCCCTGCCCGGCGTCGAGGCCCTCGTCGTCGACGCCCACGGCAGGGAGGTCACCGGACCGGGCGCCGGAGAGCTCTACGTCAGGACGCCGTTCCAGTCGGCCGGCTACCTCGACGCCGAGCGGCGCCGGGAGAAGTTCACCGCCCACCCGCTGGGCGGGGACGACGACGTGTGGTTCCGCACCGGCGACCTGGTGCGGCGCGGCACCGACGGCCTGCTCCGCCTGACCGGCCGCAGCGACTTCCAGGTCAAGGTCCGCGGGGTCGCCGTCAACACCGCCGAGATCGAGCAGGTGCTGCTGCGCCACCCGGCCGTCCTGGAAGCGGGGGTCACCGCCCGCCCCGACCCGCTCACCGGCAGGCAGCTGGTCGCCGGCGTACGGCGGACCCCGGGCAGCGGGCTCAACAGCCTGCTGCTGAAGGAGCACTGCGCCCGCAGCCTGCCCCGGGCCGCCGTACCCGCCGTCCTGCGCGTCGTCGACGCACCCCTGCCCAAGACCACCACCGGAAAGGTCGACCGCACCGCGCTCGACCGTCTCGCGAGCTGACCCGAGAAGAAGGAAGAACGCCATGAGCAACACGGCCACCATCAAGCAGTTCCTCATCGAGGAGTTCCTGCCGGATCTCACCCAGGACCAGCTGGCGGACGACCACGACCTGCTCTCGGACGGGGTCATCGACTCGCTGGGCGTGCTGAAGCTGATCGCCTGGGTGGAGGACCGCTTCGCCCTCGCGGTCGGCGACACCGACCTCGACCCGAACAACTTCCGCAGCGTGGCGGCGATCGACGCCTTCATCGAGGATTCGCGCCAGCGGGTGGGCGGCTGACCATGCACGAGGCGCTCACCGGCCTGCTGGCGCGGCGCACGGTGGCCGACCGGGCGACCTGGCGGTCGCTGTGGGACCGGCTCGGCGACGGCACGCTCCCCCGGGAGCAGGCCGTCGCCCTGCTGGCCTCCCTGTCCACCCGGCTGCCGGACCCCGCGACGCTGCACGCCCTGACCGGCTCGCTGCGCGAGCGGCACCCCGCACCCGCCGGGGACACCTGGGCCGGCACGGTCAACGTGGTCGGCACCGGCGGCGGACCCGCCACCTTCAACATCTCCACCGCGGCCGCCTTCGTCGCGGCGGCGGCCGGCGTGCGCGTCGTCAAGACCGGCTCGCGCGCCTACACCTCCTCCCTGGGCTCGGTCGACCTGCTCGAACGGCTCGGGGTCCGCTCGACGTCCTCGCGCGGGGAGACCGAGGACGTGCTCGACGCGTACGGCATCGCCTTCGCCGGGCCGTTCGTCTACCCGGCGGAACTCGCCCGCCTGGCGCGCACGGTGGCCCCGGTGAGCATGAAGCCGTTCGGGCGTTTCCTGAACGCGGTGGGCCCCTTCCTCGGCGAACTGCCGGTCGCCGCCCAGGTCACCGGCGTGTCGCAGATCATGCCCCTGGACGACCTGCGCGCGCTGGCCGGCACCCTCACCGACCGCACCGTGTGGCTGTGCGCCAACGACGTGGGCGCCGACGAACTGCTCGGCTTCGCCGACAACGTCGTCCACGTCAACGACGGACGCCTGCTGCGGCTGGGACCGGGCCGGGTGGTCGCGGCCGGGGGCGGCCTCGAGGACCTGCGGCCGGTGCCGCGCGAGCAGGCCGCACCACACTTCCTCGCCGTCCTCGGCGGCCGGGCCCACCCGGTCGCCACCCGCACCGTGTGCCTGAACGCGGCGGCCCTGTCCGTCGCCGCCGGACACCACGCCACGTGGGAGGCGGCCCTGGCCGCCGCCGAGGCGGCCGTGGCCGACGGAGCCGCCGTCGACCTCGTCGAGCGCCTGCGCGCCCGGCGTGCCGCCCCGCGCACCCCGCAGACCTCGGGAGCCCGCCGTGGCTGACTTCTTCTCCCGCTCCCGCGCGGCGGGCGAGACGGGACTCGCGCTGTTCCTCACCGCCGGCGACCCGCCGCCGGAGGAACTGGCGGAGGTGGTGGCGATGCTCGACGAGGAGGGCGTCGACTGCCTCGAACTGGCCGTCCCCTTCCCGGACTCGGTCACCGACGGCCCCGTCGTCCGCCGCTCCGCGCGGCGGGCCCTGGAGCGCGGCACCGGCCTGGACGACGTCCTGGCCTTCGTCGCCCGCACCAGGCCCGGCCTGCGCAGGCTGCGGATCGCCCTGCTCGCCGACTGGAGCCACTCGCTCAAGCACCGCGACCTGGCCGCCGCGGTGCGCGACATCACCGCCTCGGGCGCCGACGGCCTGCTGGTGCACGGGCTGCCGCCCCGGCTGCGCCCGCGCTACCTGGAGGCGACGGCCGACGCCGGGCTGCCGGTGGTCGGCACCTGCTACGCCGCCAGCGACGAGCACACCCGGCTGCGGGCCGCCCGTGACGCCACCGCCTACCTGTACCTGGTGGCCCACTACGGGCGCAGCGGCACGGCGCCCGCCGCCGGCCACGCCGCGCTGGCCGGCACGGTGGCCGGCCTGCGCGCCCGCACCACCGCCCCGATCGCCGTCGGCTTCGGGGTGAGGACCCGCGGGGACCTCGAGGGCGTCGCCGCCGCCGGGGCCGACGCGGCGATCGTCGGCTCGGCCGCCGTGGCCCGCGTCGAGCAGGCCCTGGACGACGGCGGCTCCGTCACCGCCGCCCTGCGCTCGTTCGTCCGGTCGCTCCGACCGGAACCGGCCGGCCCGTCCGGAAGGACCGCGGAAACCGCAGGAACCGCAGAAATCACAGGGATCACAGGGATCACAGCACGGAACAGGAGACCAGCATGATCATCCGTGACTTGGAGAACGTCCCCACCGTCGACTGGGGCAACGGGCTCAGCCGCCGCTTCCTGGTGCAGAGCGACGGCATCGGCTACAGCGTCACCGACACCACCGTGCGCGCCGGCACCAAGTCCCGCCTGGAGTACCGCAACCACCTCGAGGCCTGCTACTGCATCGAGGGCTCCGGCGAGGTGATCGAGCTCGACGGCACGGTGCACCCCATCACGCCGGGCCGCCTGTACGCCCTCGACCAGCACGACGCCCACTACCTCGTGGCCAGCGAGCACGAGGACCTGCGCCTGGTGTGCGTCTTCACCCCGGCGCTGCGCGGTGACGAGGTGCACAGCCTCGACGAGCACACCTCCTCCGCGTACTGACACCCACCCCCGGAAGGAGGCGCGCCGGTGATCCGGTGGAACGCCGACCAGACCGCCCTCAGGGAAGGTCTGGCGCAATGGGGCGAGGCGCTCAGCGCCGACCACATCGCCCACGACGAGCAGGCCGAGTTCCCCTGGGACAAGTGGAAGCTGATCCGTCGGAGCGGCATCCTCGCCCTGCCCTTCGCCGAGGAGCACGGCGGCCTCGGCCAGTCCCTGCTCACCACCATGTACGTCCTGGAAGGACTCGGCGAGCACTGCCGGGACGCGGGCCTGAGCTTCTCGGTGACCACCACCCTGGCCAGCACCGGGGTCCCCCTGGAGGCGTTCGGCACCGCCGAACAGAAAGCGAGGTACCTGCCCCTGATCGCCTCCGGCGAGGCGATCGGGGCGCACGCCATCACCGAGGCGGACGGCGGCTCCGACGCCATGGCCATGACCACCCGGGCGGTCCGCGACGGCGACGACTTCGTGCTGGACGGGAGCAAGACCTTCGTCAGCAACGGCCCCGTCGCCGACGTGTTCGTGGTCTACGCGCGCACCCGCCCCGACGGCGGGCCGCTGGGCGTCACCGCGTTCCTCGTCGACCGCGACACCCCCGGCCTGACCGTCGGCCGGCCGATCAAGAAGATGGGACTGCGCACCTCGCAGCTCAGCGAGCTGTACCTGGACGGGTGCCGCATCCCGCGCGACCGGGTCCTCGGCCGGGTCGGCGGCGGGTTCATCGTGCTCGACCACGTGATGAAGCGGGAGATCCTGTTCTCCTTCATCGTCAACGCGGGAGAGATGAAGCACCGGCTCGACCGCTGCGTCGACTACGCGCGCACCCGCCGCTCCTTCGGCAAGCCGATCGGCTCCTACCAGGCGGTCGCCAACAAGATCGTCGACGTCCGGATCGGCCTGGAGACGGCCCGCAAGTGGCTGTACGACACCGCCGAGCGGCTCGCCGCCGGCGAGAACGTCACCGAGGACCTGGCCATCGCCAAGCTGGTCACCAGCGAGGCCAACGTGAGCAGCTCGCTCACCGCGGTCCAGGTCTTCGGCGGGTACGGCTACATGACCGAGTACGGACTCGAGCAGGACGTGCGCAACGCCGTGGGCGGCACGATCTACTCGGGCAGCAACGAGATCCAGTACAACCGCATCGCCGCCCAGCTCGGACTGGGCAGATGAGCACGGCACCCGCACCGTCGCTCAAGGTCTGCGGCGCCACCCGCGAGCAGGACGTCGACGTCCTGGCCCGCAACGGCGCCGACTTCGTCGGCCTGTGGCACCACGTGCCCCACGGCCCCGCGGACCTGCCGGAGCACGAGGCGGCCGCCCTGGCGGCGGCCGCCCGTGCCACCGGGCGGCTCACCCCGGTCCTGGTCACCTTCCTCAACGACCCGGACGCCCTGTGCGGCGTGCTGCGCCGCACGGGCATCCGCGCCGTCCAGCTCCACGCCTACCAGCCGCCCGCCACCGTACGGGCCCTGCGCGCCCGCCTGCCCGACGCGGTCGTCGTCAAGGTGCTCCACGTGACCGCGGACGGCGGCTGCGTGGAACGCCCCCTGATCGGCGCCTACGAACGGGCGGGCACCGACCTGTTCCTGCTCGACGCGGCCACCGACGACGGCCGGATCGGCAGCACCGGCCACCGGCTGGACGAGGCCGCCGCCGTACGGCTGGCCGACCGCCTCACCGTGCCGTTCTGGCTCGCCGGCGGCCTCACCCCGGCGGCCCGCCCCGCCTACGACACCGTCGTGCGCCACCCCCTCTTCCACGGCATCGACGTGGACACCGCGGCCCGGGACGCCCACGGCCGCTTCGCGGACGCCGCCGTGGCCGGCCTGGCCCGCGCCTGGCGCACCGCACAGCACACCGCCGCACCACGCCCGACACCGGGCGGACCGTGAGAACGAAGGAGCCTTCATGACGTCGCGGTTCATCGAGTCGCTGCTGGCCGCCGAGCACCCCGTGGTGATGGAGGTCAAACGGCGCGACGCGCACGGCTTCGACCTCATCGCCGGGCACACCCCCGCCCAGATCGTCGCCGCCTACGAGGCCGCCGGCGCCCCGTGCATCTCGGTGGTCACCGGCCGCTGGTTCGGCGGCACCCGGGACCTGCTGCGCGACGTGGCGCGCATGACCGACCTGCCCCTGCTGCAGAAGGACTTCATCACCCGCCGCGACCAGCTGGCCGCCGCCCGGGACCTGGGCGCCTCCGCGGTGCTGCTCACCGCGGCGCTGCTGCCGGCCTCCGTGCTCGCCCACCTCGTCACGGCCGCCCTCCGCCTCGGCCTGACCCCGTTCGTGGAGGTCACCGACGAGGCCGGGATCGCCGCGGTGCCGCACCCCGGCGACTGCGTGATCGCCGTCAACAACAAGGACATCACGGTCCGCGAACGCGACCGGGGCGACACCGGCCGCAGCCTCGACCTGCTGCCCGCCCTGCGGGCCAGCGGAACCCCCTGCCCGGTCAGCGCCAGCGCCATCGGCACACCGCAGGCGGCGGCCGAACTCCTGGACGCCGGCTACGCCGGCCTGCTCGTCGGCACCGCACTGCTGCGCAGCGCCTCCCCCCGCGCCTGGCTCACCGACCTGGAACACGCCCGCCGCACGGCACGGCCGGCCGCCCTGCACCCTGCCTGAGCGGTACCCGGGGCCGGGCGAGGGCTCCGGGCGGGAACCCCCGCCCGGGCCCCGGGTGTTCGGCGGCCCGTCCGCGACCGGGTGTTCGGCGGCGTGTCCGTGACCGGGTGTCCGGGGCGGGGCCCGGTGATCAGCAGGACCCCGCCCGGACGCCGGTCAGGGAAAGCGGGGCTCGGACGGCGACCGGGAAGCCGGGCCCGGACGGCGACCGGGGAGCCGGGCCCGGACAACAGCCGGAGGGAAGCCGGTCGAGAACGGCCACAGGACCCCTGGAGGACCCGTGGGAAGGCCGTCCAGGGCCGTCCGAAGGCCGCGACGCGCCCGGAGGCACCTGCCTAGGCTCACCACCGGCGCGCGTCGGCCCCCGGCACACCACGATCTCGATCCGGAGCGAGGACACCCCGATGACAGCTGACCCCTCCCGGCACCACGGCCCGTTCACCGGCCCCACGCCCCCGCCCCCGCCGCCGCACCGGCAGCAGCCGGCCACCCGGCCGAGCCGGCTGACCGGCCCGCTGCTCGTCGTGTCCACCGTCGCGATGGGCCTCATGGCAGGCCTGTTCTTCGCCTTCGACGTGTCGGTCATGCCCGGCCTGGACCGGACCGACGACCGCACCTTCGCCACGGCGATGCAGCACTTCAACAGCGAGATCGACGGCAACGGCCTGTTCGGCCTCGTCTTCTGCGGCGCGTTGCTGGCCACCGGTACCGCCGCCGTCCTCACGTACCGCCGCGGCCACAGGCCGACCGCCCTGTGGGCGGGCCTGGCCGCGGCGCTGTACCTGGTGGTCCTGCTGATCACGTTCACCGTGAACATCCCGCTCAACAACGAACTCGCCGACCTCGGCAACCCCGTCCGGGCTCACGACTTCTCCGTCGTCGACGACTTCAAGGGCACCTGGGAGACCACCAACATCCTGCGCACCCTGCTGTGCACCGCCGCCCTGGGCTGCGTCACCCGAGCCGTCCGGCTGCACGGCCGCGCGGAGGCCCTGCCGGACGGCCGCTGAGGACCGGGCCCCGCGGGACGGAGACCCGCGGGACCGGGCCGCACGGGGCCGGGTGTCGCGCGTCAGCCGGCCCCGTGCAGGATCAGTGACCAGCACAGCAGCACCAGCGCGCCACTGCACAGCACGGCCCGTACGACGTTCCAGCGCACCCACGGCCCCTCGAAGTCCCGGCGCACCGTGTGCGGCTCGGCGATCCGCTCCGGCGGCCCGGCCTTCTCCAGGGCGTTGTTGAGCGGAATGTTCACCCGGCTGGTGACCGCCATGGCCGCCAGGTAGCACACCAGGGCCGCGACGGCCGGACCGGCCGCGTCCGTCCACCCGTCCACCAGCTGCAGCCCGAGCGCGACGACGGTGAACAGCAGCGCGCCCACGTAGCCCAGGACGAACCAGCCGTTGAGGATCGCCACGTTGATCCGCTGCATCATCTCGATGAACGTACGGTCCGCCGTGCCCCGCAGCGCCAGCATCACCGAGCAGGCATAGCCGTAGAACAGGCCGCTGACCAGCCCGGTGGTGACGGTCGCCGCGATCAGCGCGAGTCCTTGTGCGGTGTCCAATACCCGTGTCCTTTCCGGCCGTTGTCGCTGCCCCGAAGCCCTGGGCGGGACACGACGTACGCCAGTCAATCCTCCCCCGCGCAACAGCGGAGCAACACCGGTGATCCCGTGGGCACCCCCGGCGCCGCGCCCCGACCGGACCGCACCCGAACCGCACGCGGCACTTTGCCGACCGGCCTTCCGCGCTGGAGCGCGCGGAAGGGCGGGACGCGCGGTCCGGGCTCTGCCGTACGGGTCCCGGGCATGGGCTTCGGTCTCCTGCCCGGCGGAGTCACACGAGCCGGACGGCCGGCGCCCGGCGAGCACCAGGCCGAGTCCGTACAACCGGGACGACCTCCTCGAGGCTGGACGTCGTTCACGAACAACGAGGGCAGCGCGGTGGCGCCGGGAACGCGGCGCAAGGCGCAGTGCCGGTAGGTCACGGGAACCCAGGACGCGCGGACCGGCCCGGTCCAGTCCCCCGCATGTCACCACAGATCCGACGGGGACCGGACCTCACGTCCTCTCAGCCTGCTGAGCAGACAGGGCAGGTGGCACCACAGCATGATCGGTTGCCACCGAGCGAGACCGTCCCCGCGGGTGCGGGGAGCAGGGGCCCCGGACAGAGTTCTATGTGGCGTTCGCCAGTGCCCGCGTCAGCTCCTCGACGGTGAGAACGCGAAAGGAACTGAGCCTGCGCACCATCTGGGAGGCGAGGACGGTCGAAATGAGCGGGTGGCCGTACGGGAACGGTCCGTCCGGTCGCTCCACGACCTGAATCACCTGGTCTCCGTAGCCGTAGGCGACGCCGTTCACCCCGTACAGCGGCGCGCTGTGTGCCAGGAACACCATGGGCTGCCGAGTGAGGTGCGGGCACAGGTCAGCGGCGACGCGCACGTGCTGGGCACACACCGGCGGCTGGTTCGTGAGGACCACCGGATCGTCGACGTTCACCGTGTCCGGCCCGGCGAGGAAGATGTAGCCGAGCGGGGTCCGCGCGCGCTCGGTGCAGACCTGGCAGCGCATCAACTGCATCGTTCCCCGCTGCCGCGCGGGGTGCATCATCCGCCATTGGGGCTTGCCCGTCGGCTTCCCGAGGTCGTCGACGGGGCCGAAGCCACAGCGGGCCCACAGCACGCCGCGCAGGTCCCGGTCGCGGGGGTCCTCGTCCTCGTAGCACAGCCGGTAGCGGCCTTTCCCCGTCGGGGACAGCACCAGGTTGTCGGGGGCGGCCTCCTCTCCCTCGCGCTGGACGACGAAGGGGACCAGGGGCGGCTCGGGGCGCACGGGGTTCGCTCTCGTACTCGTGTGGGGCGTGGTGGCGGTCATGCCACCTCCTTCAAACAGCGCGCTTCGACGAGCTCGCCGAGGAGTTCGTTGACGACCCAGCCCATCCGGCGCAGGTGGCTTACGGCTCTCCGGTGGTCACCGGGGACGTCCTCGGCGGACAGCGTGCGGGCCCGCTCGCCCAGCTGCGCCGTTGCGGGATCCCGCTGCTCCTCCTCGGCGGCAGCGGCGATGGTGACCAACCGCGCGAGGTGGCCGCGGAGCCGCCTGGCGAGGTTTTCGGTGTCCTCCGCGCCCGGGGGGACGTCGTCCAGGGCGGCCGCGGCGTCATCCAGGACGGTGTCACCGTCGAACGGCGGCCAGTGACAGATCTTGTCCCGGAGGATTTCGAGTTCCCTCTCGGGCAACGGCGGTACCCGCCACGGCGCGGAGCGGGTGAAGCGCCGGGCGGCGCCGGAACTGGTCATCGAACGTTCTCCGAGGCCGGAACCGGGGCGGCGGAGGACTCTTGGGCCGGCACCTTCAATTCAGCCCAAGTGCTCTTGCCCCAGTCGTGCTCGTCGCAGCCCCACCGCCGGCTGAGCGCGTCGACAAGGAACAGGCCGCGGCCGCTTTCCGCGATGGCGTCGTCTTCATGCATCTGCGGCCGTGCGTGCGAGCTGTCGACGACCTCGATCCGGATCACACCGCCCGGGCAGTGCTCGATCACGACTTTCGCCATGGGGCACGTGGTGTGGTCGAGCACATTCGTCAGCAGCTCCGACACGACGACTTCCGCGTCGTCGGTCAGGTCGCCTACGCCCCAGGTCTCGAGGGCGCTGGAGACAAACACCCGGGCGCGGCGTACGGATTCGGGCCGGCACGGCAGAAGCACTGTGTAGCCGGGCCTGCCGATCGCGTGAGGTGTGGCGACGGTCAAGGTCACGAGGTCATCCCCTCCGGCGTGGGCGCCTGCCCCGACGGGGGGACAGGGGTGAGCGTTCATACCGCCGTGCCAGTCGTGGTCCGGTGGCTGATGTCCAGTCAACGGGCGCAGCCGGGCGCGCAACAGGAATCCTTGCGGTTTTCCGTGCGTCCACCGACCGGAAAACTTTGCGTCCCCATTACTCGGCCTCTGGTGGCGAAGTGATCACGCGGCTACCGTCGGTGCATGGGGACGAACCGCATCCTTCAGAGCCGGATGCAGGAGCTCGGGCTCACACAGGAGGAGTTGGCGGACCGGCTCAACAAAGCACTGCTGGACCTCACGGGCCGACCAGGGGATGTCTCGTCGCGGACGGTCCGCAACCTGCTGAGCGGACAGAGCAAACGGCCCATCAGCCGCACGTGCGCCGCACTGGAGCGTGTGTTCGGCTGCTCGGTGGAGGACTTAGGGTTCAGCGCACCACGCTCCATGCGACATCCTCCGGAGGAACCTGTGCGGCGTCGCGATTTCATCGCCTCAACCACCGGGACGGCCGCCGCTGCTGCTCCCGGCATCAAGACGCACACATCGGTCGGAATGACCGACGTGGCACGCATCGCCGCCGGCATGAACCAACTCATCGAGGCAGACGACCGCCGGGGTGGACACACGTCCCTGGCCTCCGCCGCGCTGGAGAAACGCGCCGAGGTGCTGACCCTCCAGCAGAAGCGCGCCAGTGAGCGCGTACGCCGTGCCCTATACGCACTCGCAGCCGAGTTCACCACCATCGCCGCCTGGGCGTACATCGACTTGCGCGACCTCGACACAGCCCAGAGGCACCTTTACGAGTCCTCGACCTTCGCCGGTCTCTCGCAGGACCCGCCCACAGGAATGCGCGTGTGGATCAACATGGCGATGCTCGCCTACCAGCGTAAGAACTGGACTGAGCAGCTCGCGGCAGCACAGGCAGCCGAGACATCCGCGGCCGCGCGCAGAGATCCGTTCTTCAGCTCCATGGGGCGTGTCCGTGTCGCCCTCGCTCACGCGACCCTGGGGGACGGCAAAGCGGCACAGCGGTCGCTCGGCGCAGCGCAGGAAGCCTTCTGCAGGATCACGGAGAGAGAACGCCCACGGTGGACGGCCTTCTACGGCCCGGCTGAGCTGAACCACCTCGCGGCCATCCTCTCCAACCACAACGGCCAACATGTCTACGCCGAGGCGATGGCGCACCGAGCCCTGGCCGCGCTCCCGCCCGAGTTCCGCCGCAACCGTGCCCTCGCCACCTGCCAACTCGCACTCGCCCAGCTTCGCCAAGGGGAGCCCGAGCAAGCCACACGGACAGCCTCCAGCGTCTTCACCATCATGGACGGCACCCCCCTGCCCGGACGGATGCGCACTCTGATCGGTGACTTCCACCGGGACCTCTTCCGGTTGGCGCCATCCACGTCCTACGCCCGTGACTGGGCAGATCGCATGCGAGAGGAATGGAGTCGAGCGTGACCAGCAGCGTGATCGACCTACGGCACTACCGTCAGGGGAGCCTCCCGGACGGCTTCAAGGAACTGCTGATCAACGTGCACGCCGACGCCTATGCCGAGGCCATGGACAATGAGTTCAATCAGCGGTTTTCGTGGTTCGTGGACCACTGGTCCGACATGGAGGGCTTCACCTGCGTCGTGGCCTTCGACGGTGAAGAGCCGACCGGCTTCGCTTACGGGGCTCCGCTCCAGCCGGGCCGGGAGTGGTGGCGCTCCACCGATTACCGGCCGAACGGCGGTTACACCTCCACATATGCCGTCTCCGAGGTCATGGTGCGCCCACAGTGGCGGAAGCAGGGCATTTCCGCCCAGCTGCATGATGCGCTGCTGAAGGAGCGCAGCGAAGACCTCGCCGTCCTCCTGGTCGATGTGACGCACCCGAAGGTGCAGGAGCTCTACGAGTCGTGGGGCTACCGCAAGGTGGGGGAGCAGCAGCCGTTCGCCGACTCCCCGCTGTACGCGGTCATGCTGAAGGACCTGAGGGCTGAAAGCGGCTACTGACCTTCGAGGCGTGGTGTCGACAGGGCCGGCGGCCCACGAGCGGCGGCACTTCCGCGAGGAGCTGAGGATGAGGACGGCTGATCGCTTCCAGCAGGGCGACGAGAACGCAGGTCACGCGTGATGATCTGCGGATCGGCGCCCGATCGGTACAGCGCTGGCGCAAGGCCTGGTCCCGGGACACGCCGAAAGCTTCGGCTCCGAAGGGTCCGGCGTCGCTGTCGCTGCTGAGCGACGAGTTCCTCGCAGTGCTCGAGCGGGAATTGCCCGAGGGCCGGCCGTACATGGTGGGCCGAACCAGACCTCGTGGCTGATGTCCCTCGAGGCCGATGAGTCGGTACCGGCCCCACTTCTGCTCCCCGCACCCGCGAGGCCAAGCCGCTCCACCGATCCTTCCCGTCTCCTCAGACTGGCTCCGGAAGCGGGCCGAGATGCTCCGTCACGCGCTCACGCAGGAGGAGGTACTCCTCCCACCGGCGCGGCAGCGGGCCTGGCGGGCGTTCGACGACGCGGGCCGCGGTGATGGCCTGACCGTGTTGGAACTGCTCACGTGTCACGTCGAGTTCGACGCCGTTGGGAAGCCGGTTCCACCAGTGGTAGCCCTGCGGCCGGCCGTCCTGGTACACCTCGCCGACCACGAGATCGCCACCGAATATGTCATGGACGATCAACGCGGTGATGTCGCAGTGGCCCCAGGCCGGGTTGCCCGGCTGCCACGGGATGCCAGTGATGTCGCTGGGGGAACAGGTGTCAGCGGCCCAGCTGGCTCGCAGGGCCTTGTCGAGATCGAGCAGATTCCAAGGGCGCATGACGCCACCCTCGCAGCCACCACTGACATGGATGGCGGCAGGCGGGTTCCGGTGGTCGTGGCTCCACCACTGACTGACATCGACGACGCCGCACGGAGCCGTACCTCAGCGCCCCCGTCCGGCCGCCGTGCCGGTGAGCAGTGGCGGCAGGGGGAGGCACGGATCGAACTCCTACGGCGGGTGCCGCAGGTGCGGATCCTGCCGGGGGCACACGACACGGGGCTGGTTCGAAGGGCTTGATCCACTGATGGCACAGGCAGGGATCCCGAGCAAGCCGCACGGACAGCCTCCAGCTTCTTCACCGTCATGGACGGCATCCCGCTGCCCGGGCGGATGTGCCCTCCGATCGGCGGCTTCCACCGGCACCTCTTCCGGCTGGTGCCGTCCACGTCCTACACCCGTGACCGGGCGGACCGCGTGCGAGAGGAACGGAGTCGAGCGTGACCAGCAGCGTGACCGACCCGCGGCACTACCGCCAGGGGAGCCTCCCGGCACCGCCCTGACCTGCTGCAAAAACTCCAGGACCAGCTCGGGCGGCGGGACACCGCTGCGGTCTCCCGCCGCCCGGACCCGATCACCGGGTGGGACGGGTGCGATTGATCAGGCCCGGGTCACCGGTGCCTGCAGTTCCGTCACCCAGTCGTCGCGGTTCTCGGGGCACTCCAGGTTGATCTCGCGGGGGTAGCCGGTCGACCGGTAGCCGTTGGCGTCGATCCAGCGGGCCAGGGTCTGGGCGGTGGGGAGCACGGTGTCCATCGAGCCGCGGTGCACGATGGTCGCCGCCCGGTCGAGGGACGGCAGGTCGAGGATCCGGAAGGCGCCGTCCCGGAGAGGGGCGGAGACCTGGACGGCGGCGTGGACGCTGATCCTGCCGCCGCCCTCCGGGGCGTCCTCGTAGTAGGCGACGCCGGGGCCCGTGGGGGTGATGCCCGCCGAGCGCAGGTGCCGGAACAGCTCGTCGTAGAGCGGCCCGATGACCGGGCCGATGTCCTCGGGGTCGAAACTCGCGGCGGTCGCGGTCAGCTCCGCCACCCGGACGGCGGGGACGCTCTTGACGACGACGTCGTTCGTGGGCATGTGCCCCTCACTCTCGATCGCTCGGAGCCTCGCCTCGACCTGGACCAGCCGTGCTCCCGCGGCAGCCACCGCGGTCTCCAGTTCGGCCCGCCGCAGCCGCAGCATGCCGCGCAGTTCCTCGACGCCGACCTTCTCGTCCACGATGTCCCGGACCTGCTGGAGGGTGAAGCCGAGGTCCTTGAGCGCGATGATCCGGTTGAGGCGGGCGAGCTGGGCCGCGGTGTAGTAGCGGTAGCCGCTGGCGGGGTCGACGTGGGCCGGGTGCAGCAGTCCGGTCGCGTCGTAGTGACGCAGCATCCGGATCGATACACGGCCGTGCCGGGCGAAGTCTCCGATGGTGAACATGACGTCTCCGAGCTGACCGCCTGACACGGTGTGAGGGTCAAGAAGCTACTCGGCGGCCGGGGAACGGCGAGGACGGGGGCGGTCTTGCGCCGGTCCACGGCTTCGGCCCGGTCGCTGCCGCGCCCACGGGCACGCCGGCCTCCTTCCGCCGGGGACGCGTCCTGCCTTGTTCACCTCAACGCGGACCATGTGGCCGGGGCGCCGAGCGTGGAGGGGGCGCGTCCTCCGGTCGGCGGCACCGCCGGGGGCGATGGAACGGCGCCGGTCCGGGCCGATCCCGGCCGGGTGCCTGCTGACGGTCCTGCGACTGATCGATGTCCCGGTTCGGGTGAGCTCGCATGCGATCCGGGCTGTTGACCGTTGGTTGGGTGCGGCGGAGCATCTCGATCCGTTCGAGTACTTCGGGCGTCGTCGCGATGGGCTGGTGGTGCGGCGAGGAAGAGCGGTCCTCCGAACCGAGGTCCTATGGCACCGGTACCGGTTGACCCCCTTCGAGGCGCACGGCCGCGAGATGCCCGTCTCGACTGTGAGGTGCGCAGTCGGCCTCGTGCGGCAGCGCTCGATCAGGCACGCGCCCCTCGATGGCGAGGGGCGCGTTCCTGTGCGTCATGCAGCGGGGCCCGGGGCGGAGGCCCGCTTGGCGATGTCCCGCCGGGAGATGGCCTCCGCCACCTCGTCAAGGGCGGTACGGAGGAGGGCCCCGTACGCGTTCCGGGGAAGGTGGGGCGCGTGCTCCTCGGCCGCGATCATGTGCGCGTTGGCCGCGTCGAAGGAGCCGAGGCGACGGTAGTCGTCAGCGAGGTTGAGGTGCAGGGACGGATAGAAGCCGGCGATGTGAAGGCCGGCGTGGTGCTGCTGAGCGCGCTGCTCGGTCACGGCGTCGGCAGCGTCCAGGGCGCGGATGTCCCAGGCCAGGGCCTGGGCGGGGTCTTCGTGGAGGTCTGCCAGGTAGTGCGCGAGAGTGCAGCGGTGCAGCGGGTCGCCGGTGACGCCGATCGTGGACCACAGGGCCAGGAGCTTGTGGCGGGCGGAAGCGATGTCGCCGGCTCGTCCTTCGACGACGGCTTGACCGATGGCTTCCATGGTCGTGTCGGAGCTGTGGGGAGTGGCGGTCATGGTGTTGTTCCTCGGCGTTCTCGCTCAGGCTGAGTGGTCGGGCTTGACGGGCATGGCCAGGGTGGTGAGGTCGCCGCGGTCGGCGGAGCGGATCGTGACGGGCTGGTCCGGCCCTCGCAGGTCGAGCATCACGTCGGGGCCGACGGCGGTGCTGACGGCCGGATACAGCGTGATCAGCTCGAAGGAGATGTGGAGGTCCTGCCCCGTCGTGGTGGCCGTGAGCGGGATACCGGCGGGCTCTGCCTCCGTCGCCAGGACATCCAGGCCGTGATGGGTCACCCGCAGCGTGATCCGCTCTCCTGGGTGTTCTTCCAGGGCTCGCAGGAGGAGATCCTTCGAGACCGTCACCCGGGTCGTGGCCTCGGGCAGCGACGCGAGCATCAGCCGGTGGTCGGGAAACTCCTCCGACAGCAGCCGGCAGTGCCGGTCCTCTCGGCCCGCCATGCGCAGCCGGAGTCCGTTCGGCGTCGCCTCGGCCCGTACCAGTGGGCTGCGGCGGATCTCCGCGAGCGCGGCCCGCAGCTCGTCACCGTCGACCGTGGCGGCCCAGGTCACGGCCGCTGCTTCGGCCGGCACCAGGGTCCGGGTCGCGAGGCGGTAACGGTCCGTCGCGGTCAGCGTGACCGCTTCCTGCGTCGCCTCGATGCGCAGGGCGCCGAGCACCGGCATCCCCGGTTCACGCGCGGTCGCGGTCAGGACCTGCTCGATCGCGTCGGCCAGAACCGGCCCCTTCAGGGCGGCGATCGGCAGACCCGCCGCATCCGTGAGCGATGACTTGATCGAAGCGGCCTTCCGCTGCACCGCTGCCGCGTCCCCGAGCACCTTCGCGACGTGCTCGTCGATCAGCCGGGACGCCTCATCGGGCGCGGCGTTGAGGACCGCTTCGACAGCGGTGAGGGGCATGGCGATCTCACGGAGCTGACGCAGCGCGGTGGCCCGTGCCACCTGGTCAGCACCGTAGTAGCGGTAGCCGGAGACCGGGTCGACCTCGACGGGGGGAAGCAGCCCGGAATCGGCGTAGAAGCGCAAGGCGCTCGCGGTCAGCCCGGTGTGTCGGGCGAAGACCCCGATCGGCATCAGCTCGGAGTTCGGCACCCCGCCATCGTCGGGCTTCGACCAACTTGAAGGTCAACACCGGCCAGGTGCGCCACCGGCCTGTCCGGACAGCACAGTCGGGGCGTGTTCGAAAGTGGGTCTCGGACAAGGTGGTAACAGGCGCCTGGGCCCAGCACCCCTGTGCTTCGACGGGGGCGGTCCACGACCATCAGGCGCGCCGACACCTCGGACGCGGCGCGTCTCACCTCGCTGATGCAGCAGTCCCGTGCCTGTCAGGGGCGGTACGCCTCGATACCACCGGCCCTCCGGGACCCGGCGCCGGCCTGGGTGGGGTAGTCACCTCGCGGGCGCGGGAATGATGGGGTCAGCAAAGCGAGGGAGGGGGTCCCGCATGAAGGAGTTACTGCTGCTGGCGCTGGGTGTCTGCGTGGCCGTGGCCGTCTTCCGCTACCTCGACTCCGGGGAAGAGGACTCTCACCTCGGGGTTCGGGTACGGGCGCGGCTGGAGCGGTTCGAGCGGTACCGGCGCTTGCCGGAACCGGTGTTCGACATGAACGCCCTCGAGTTCGGGGAGTACATCGCCGGACTGTGCCGCCGGGACGGCTGCACCGACGTGCAGCGGGTCACGGGCGGAAACAGCCTGGGCGCCGACGTGATCGGCTGTCTGCCGGACGGCCGGAAGGCTGTCGTGCAGTGCGTGCGCGAGTGGGGGGACCGTCCTGTCGACCCCCGCCACGTCCGGACCTTCCACGACGCCGCCCGCGCCCGGTTCGGCGCCGAGGTGACCGTCCTCGTCGTCCTCGGGCCGCTCACCGGGCGCGAACGCAGGGCCGCCGCTCGCCGCCGTCTGACGCTGATCGACGCCGACCGGCTCGAGTCCTGGATGAGGGGCACCGCGTTGAGCGCGTTGCTGGCGCCCGAGGCGGGCAGGCGGGGCACGAACCGCACGGGTGCCCACGGCTGACGGGACGCGGTGGCCGGCGGCAGCGCGGGCGTCCGGGGGAGGCGGAACCGCCGTGCCGACACGGCGGGCGCCGGGGTCTGCCCTTTTCCGGGAGGTCTTCGCCGGCTGCCTGCGGCAGGGTCCGGCCGGGACGGGCGCCTACTGGTCGGGGTGGACGGCCTGGACGCCGGTGCCCGCGTACGCCTTGGGGGTCAGGGTGAGCAGGAAGCGCCCGGTGGGGTGGGCGGGGGAGGGCCGGGCGGCGTGGATGGCGTGGACGGCGGCCCAGGAGTGCCCGAAGCGCAGCAGCTCGGTGGCGGTGACCGCGGCGTCGGTGTCGAAGGCCTCGATGCGGATGAACCGCAGTCCCTTGATGTAGCTGAGCAGGCCGGGTCGCTCGGCGTCGCCGGCCGTCAGTGACAGCACCGGCGCGTACAGCGTTCCCAGCCCGCCGGAGGCCTGCACGTAGAACGCCGCGACCGCCTCGTTGAACGGGTCCTTCGGGTCGTACAGCGCTCCGGCGGTCGTGTGGTCCAGGACGACCGCGATCGCCCCCACTACGCGGCTGCCCGAGGGGTGTGCCGCGTCCCGCCCAGCCGCTCCAGCAGGGCCCGGGCCTTCGCCTCGGCCTCGGGGCTCGGTGCGGTGCCGAGGGCGGAGGCCAGCTCGGCGCGGGCCAGCTCGGCGCGCTCGGCGTACTCGGCCTGGGTCGGGGTGCTCCGCGCGAGGTCCTCGACCAGCCCGCGGATGGTCGTGCCGTGCTCGGCCGCCAGCCGGGCCAGCCGGTCACGCGCCGCCACGCTCACCTTGATGCTCGTTTCGTCCGCTGCCATGCCCCTCACTGTACCCCTCCCCTCTACTCCCGGTAGAGGATCGGTCGGTGGGGCGGCACCGCCGACCCGGTGATCCGGCACGGGCCGGCCGCCCCGGCACCCCCGGGGGCCGGCCCGCGCCACTGGACCGCGGGCCCGGAGCCGGACCCGCGGTCCCAGGTCGCCGATGCCTTCTGCCCGTCCCGGAAGCAGGGACGGCGCCCACGTGTCACGATCGCCCCATGGAACCCACCGAAGCGGACACCGGGCTTCCTCGCGGCATGGGAGCGTCGGCGACCCGCGCCCTCGCCGCCGCGGGATACACCGATCTCGGCCGGCTCGCCGGCGTGCCCGAGAAGGACCTCATGGCCCTGCACGGTGTGGGCCCGAAGGCCTTGCGCGTGCTGCGCGAGGCCCTGGCGGAGCGTGGCCTCGGCCTGGGCTGACGGAAGCGCCCTCCGGCGCGCCGCGTTCCCGCGCATCAGACCGCCGCACGGTGGTGAGCCCGTGCGCCTTGACCGGCTCGCCCGCCACCCGTCACCCGCCCCCCGGGCGGCGGGCCGCTCCGTCCCGCCCAGGCGCTCGCGGGCCTGGTCCCGGGAAAAGCGGCCCGGAACCGCAATTACGTGACGAGTCCTCCGTCTGGCCGGGGTGGCCGGGCAGACGGAGGACTCGTCGACGACGGGCGTGCGGGGAACCGCTCCCGTCGGGGGGCCTACGGGAGCGCGCTGTCCCAGTCCCGGCGCGGAGCCGTCATGGAGTCGCCCGTGCTGGTGAGGTTCCACAGACCGTGACGGGTCCGGCCGTCGGCCGTCGTGCCGTAGTCGTAGAAGACGGCCAGGTCCGCCTTGCCGTCGCCGCCGGCGTCACCGGAGACGGGCTGGCTGCGGGCCCAGGTCCAGCTGGTGGTGCCGCTGTCCCAGGCGACCTTGGGGGCCTGGAAGCCGTCGCCGGTGCTGGCGATCACCCAGAGCTTGGTGTTGGCCCTGCCGTCGGTCGCCCCGTAGTCGTAGAGGAGGCCGAGGTCGGTCCTGCCGTCGCCGTTGTAGTCACCGGAGACGGGCAGGCTGCGGGCCCAGGTCCAGCTA
>NZ_JBVITR010000012.1:0-105694 GCF_055574875.1 Streptomyces sp. NPDC034670 | reverse complement strand
CTGGTGGTGCCGCTGTCCCAGGCGACCTTGGGGGCCTGGAAGCCGTCGCCGGTGCTGGTGAACACCCACAGCTTGGTGTTGGCCCTGCCGTCGGTCACCCCGTAGTCGTACAGGACGCCCACGTCGGTCCTGCCGTCGCCGTTGAAGTCGCCCGAGGTGAGCTTGCTGCGGTTCCAGTTCCAGCTGGTGGTGCCGCTGTCCCAGACGGTCTTGGGGGCCTGGAAGCCGTCGCCGGTGCTGGCGATCACCCAGAGCTTGGTCTGGAACTTGTTGTCGGTCGCCCCGTAGTCGTAGAGGACACCGAGGTCGGTCCTGCCGTCGCCGTTGAAGTCGCCCGAGGTGAACTGGCTGCGGCTCCAGGCCCAGCTGGTGGTGCCGCTGTCCCAGGCGACCTTGGGGGCCTGGAAGCCGTCGCCGGTGCTGGTGAACACCCACAGCTTGGTGTTGGCCCTGCCGTCGGTCGCCCCGTAGTCGTACAGGACGCCCACGTCGGTCCTGCCGTCGCCGTTGAAGTCGCCCGAGGTGAGCTTGCTGCGCTCCCAGGTCCAGCTCTGGTTGCCGCTGTCCCACGCCACGGAAGGCGCGCGGAACGACGTGCCGTCGCTCTTGAAGACCCACAGGCCGCTCTGCGCACGCCCCTGGGCGTTCTTGCCGTAGTCGTACAGGGCCGCGACGTCGGACTTGCCGTCGCCGTCGAAGTCGCCGGACGTGACCTGGGCCTGCTGCGGCAGGGAGCGCACCTGGTGGATCCACGCGGTCAGGTCGTCGACACGGGTGCTGATCGCTCCCGTGCGCTGCTCCGCCTCGTCGACGCCCCAGCACCCGCCCTGCCACGACTTGCTGTTGACGGCGACGAGTTCGGCCCTGCCGTCCTTCTCGCGGAACAGCGGGCCGCCGGCGTCGCCGGGGCAGATGGCGTCGCCGTCCTGTCCGGTGATGGCCAGCTGACCGGCGTCGAGGGAGTCGACGGTGAAGGCACCGGTGTGCAGGGCGAGCGGCGCCCACTCCGTCCTGGTCCGTCCGAAACCGGCGGCCTGGACCGTGTCACCGGCAGCGGGCGGCCGGGTGGCCAGAGCGATCGGGGTGACGTTCGTGGCGGGCTTCGCGAGGCGTGCCATGACCAGGTCGCGCCCCGGGGCGGGGACGAGTTCGGTGACCGTGGTGACGAGCCCGGTGGTCGACGTGAGGTCGCTGCGGCCGACGGTGACCGTGACGGTCTTGGCCGGCTTGCCGGCGGGAGGCGCCACGCCCTCCGCGGGGTTGTCCACGAAGCACGAGCCGGCGGAGATGACCCACTGGGGGTCGACGAGGGCGCCCGAGCAGGCGCGGTCGTCGTTGCCGATGATCAGACGGGCGGTGTACGCGTGGGCCTGGTCCGTCACCGGGGCGCCGGTGACCGCCTGGACCGGAGTGGCGGTGAAGGCACCGACGGCGGCCGTGGCAGCCAGCAGTGCTGTGCTCCGCGCGAGGCGGAGACGTCTGGTGGGCACGTTGTCGCAACTTTCCGTGAGAGGGGACAGGGCACTGTGGGGGGTGTGGCGTGGCGTGTGCGAAACGGACCAGCCCGGGACGCGGAGTCCGAAGGGCATCGCGGGCTCACCTTCCGGACCCGACCCGCCGTAACCGGTGGAGTCGTCGGCCCGCGACCGTCGCCGGGCTCGGGGAAGGCGCCCGTCTCCTCAACCACCCCGGCTGCGCCCGGGTGACCGAAGTCTTCGGCGGTGTGGGGAATCCCGTCGCCGGCCGTGGTCGCGGATGCCGCTGCGCTGCCGTTGGCGGCGCGGTCCACGCCGAGCGTCGTCGTGGACGCGGTGAAAGGCTGCAACCGAAATGCCCGGCGGTGCCCCGCATGTACGGGTCATCGCCATGGTGAGCCTTTCGGGACAGGGAAGAACATGAAGGCGTGGTAATCCTGAAAAGAAGCCCGCAATGAAGGTCGCGCCAAGAAGTGCGCAGCGCAATTCATCCTACACAGTTCACTCGGATTCCACTTGCAGGTAGTTCACTTCGGGGTCGGTCGCCGCAGCCGGATGAGCGGCTCACACACTTACAAATTCCGCAGACGGAAATGAATCGGGCGTAGCGCTCGGGACTGACGCTCGTCAATCCCTGGATCGCGCATGCGGAACCCGGTGTGCGGCCGGGCGGTTCCAGCAGTGTGGCGAGTCCGCAGGAACCCCTCCTGAATTCACAGGGGACGGACCGGGTGTCTCCTGGAATCCACGTGCCCATCCGGCTGGGATTCTCCTCGTCGAAGAGGGGGCGCCGAGTGGGAGGGTGCGCACCCCACCGGACCGTCGGGTCGGGAACACTTGGACATCGAGCCTTTTCCCTCGGCCGTACGTTCGTGCCGTGCTTCTTGCGTGTGCCCGAGCACGAGGGCCCGCCGGTCCGCGCTCAGGCGCCGCCCTCGGGCTGTCGGCTCGACCGTCGGGCTGGAAGGGACCGTCAGGCTGGAGGGGCCAGCGCGTGGGCCACAGTGGGGAGTCGAGTTGTTGCGTTGTGAGGCGGTCGGCAAACGGTACGGCAGGGGACGGTGGATCCTCCGCGACGTGGACATGGAGGTCTCGGCCGGTGACGTCCTCGCGGTGGTGGGCGGCAACGGTTCAGGGAAGTCGACCCTGCTGAGGATCCTCGCCGGACTGTCCCGGCCCACCTCCGGAAGCGTGTCGGGCCGACCACCGCACATCGGTTACGTACCGGACCGCTTCACCGCCCACGACCGCATCTCGGCGATCGCTTACCTCACCCACATGGGGCGCATCCGCGGCCTGTCGGCCTCCGCCGCCCGTGCCCGAGGCGGTCACCTGCTGGAGCGGCTGTCCCTGGTGGGCAGGCGGGACGCGCCGCTGCGCACGCTGTCGAAGGGCAACGCGCAGAAGGTGGCACTCGCCCAGGCCCTGCTCGTCCGGCCCGACCTGCTGGTCCTCGACGAACCCTGGTCGGGTCTGGACGCCTCGGCCCACGGGGTCCTCGCCGGGATCATCGACGAAACGGCCGCACAGGGCGGGGCGGTGGTCTTCACCGACCACCGCGAGGCGATCACCGGGACGCACGCCGACGGCGTCCACGTCATCAGCGAAGGCCGGGTCACCTTGCGCGGCGGCCGGCGCGCCGGGGGCCGGGCCCCGGTGGTCGAGTTGATCCTGACGGTGCCGCCCGCCGGCGTCGAGCCGGCCGAGGTGAACTGGTCCGCGCTGCCGGGCGTGGTGGACTCCGCCCGGCGCGGCGGGAAGGTCGTCCTGCGGGTGGCGCGGGAGCACTCGGACGCCGTGTTGCTGACGGCGTTGCAGCACCGGTGGTCGGTGGCGGGCCTCAGCGGGGCCGTGGGCGGACGCGATGCCCGGTTCGACGCGAGGAGGACCGCCCTGTGATCGCCCTGGTCCGCTACATGTCCACGGTGCTGGTGCTCTCCCAGCGCTACCTCGCGCCGCTGCTGCTGTTCCTCGGTCTGGTGGCCGTGCTGACCAGCAGCGACGCCGGCCCGCTCACCGCGACCTACGCCTCGGTGGCCGGGGCCATGCTGCTGTGCTCGACTTGGCTGACCATGGCACTGATCGGTCTCGAGGACCAGCTGCACCGCTCGATCGTCGCCGTCAGCGCTGGCAGTCGGCTGCGCGTCCTGCTCGCGGCGGTCGGGACGGCCGCCGTGTGGTGCCTGCTGCTGGCGGCTGCCGGTCTGGTGCTGCCGCTGATGCTCGGAACCCACACACCCGGCCCCGCGGACCTGGCGCTGGGGATCGAGGCCCAGCTCACCTGTGCCTTCACCGGCATCGCCATCGGACTGGTCTGCTCACGGCTGGTGTTCCGACGGCAGGGCCACGCGCTCGTCCTCGCCCTGGTGCTCCTGCTGGCCGCGCTGCTGGGCAGAGGCGTTTCCCCGGTCAACATCATGCTCACCCACCTGCAGGACGCCTCGGACCCGGCGGATGCCCTGGTGCCCACGGGGGGCCTGCTCGCCGTCGCCGCGGGTTTCCTGGCGGTCGCCGTGGCGATCACACAGGCGATCACCCGTGGAAAGGCGTGAACTGCGCGACGGTGTGCCGGACCGGCGCAGGCCGCGCGGTGCCGTCCAGCGGTGAGCCGACGGCAGTCGAGGGGGCCGATGGCGACGACGGCGGTGAGGACGGCGGTGAGGACGGGGATCCACCGCCGCGGGCGCTCGTCGCGGTCACCCGCGGCCGCCGTGCCCCGGGATACACTGCTCCGCTCCGCCCTGACTGGAGGTCACCCGAGTGTTCCCCGCACGGGTAGTCGCCGGTGCTCCGCTGGCTCTGGTGATGCTCGCCCTGTCCGGCTGCTCCTCCCTCCTCTGGAACTGCACCGACACGACTGCGGAACGCGGTGAGGCCGGTGTCAGGGTGCAGGTCGAGGACACGTCCGGGCGGCCTCTCGGCGTCACCGCCGAGGTCCTCGACTGGCGCCTCGAGCCCCACCCGCAGGTGCCCTCCGAAGGCGACCAGGTCCACTTCCACTACCGCTTCGACGGTGCCGACGAGAGGTCCGGCCCCGCGGTGGACGCCTGCGCGGTCGACGAGGAGCGCGTGGCGTTGGGGTGCCTGACGGTCCATTCGTCCATGGCGCTCGGACCGGACGGTGACCTCGAGGGCGACGACTGGCTCGCCGTCGAGCACCCCGAGCGGGTCGCCGGAGTGCTGTTGATCCCCAATGACCAGTCCTACGACGGACGGACCTGCGAGCAGGACATGAAGGACGGTGGCGGGCCGCACCCTCCGGAACCAGCCGGCACGGGGGACCAGCTGTAGGCCGTCGTCCGGCCCTGATGGTGTGACGGGCAGTGATGTGATGTCCGTGAGTGCCCCCCGCCGTTCGACCTGCCGTGTGACTGCGGGCTTCCGCCTGCTCCAGGCAGGGAGCCGCCGAACGGGGCGGTCGACGAGTCATTTCGCCGTGGTCGTCGAAATCGAAGTTCCGGGTGGGGCCCAGTTTGGGTACCGGATGGTGAACGCGCCGTCAGGGAGTTGTGCGCCGGTCGCCATGATGCGTGCATTCCAGACGACGCTCAGCTCCAATGGGCCCGAGCACCGGTCGATTCCCCTGCACCGTGATGGTACACAGGAGTAATCGGCCGATTACTTCGAACGCATCGGGGTCGTGTCACGGTCGTTTCGCGCCCACGCTTCGTCCATGCGGTCCGCCGAGGCACTGGTCGACGACGGGGCGCAGCTCATCGAACTGTGCGGAGCCTTCGGCCCGGTATGGGCGGCGAAGGTCATCGAGGCCGTAGGTGACCGGGTCCCGGTGGGAGCGGTCGCCTACGGCGCGGAATCCGTCCCCCCGCCTGGCCGTGCTGCTGGCCTCCGCGGAGTCCTGAACCGGGAGCGCGTCCGTTTCGCGGGGCACCGGCGCCCTCCCACGGATCGGCGCATCCCGGCAGGTGGGCCTCCGGCAGGATCGGGCCCACCCCGGGATGCAGTCGCCGGCCGTTGGTTCATTGCTCGCGGCCGTAAAGTGCTTGTTTCCGAACCGAAGGCGCCGTGGTGGAATGATCGTCAGGCGTTGGAGCAAGTGATGGATCGGCTGGTTCGGCTGACTGGGGGCGCATGGTGTGGGGCGTTTGCTGCGTTTGAGAATTGCTGGGTTGGTATGTGTTCTCGCTACCGGGACCGGGTGCTCGGGAGGGAAAGCGCCGACTCCCGGGGCGGAAATGTCTGAGGAGGCCCGGTCCTACCTGTCCACCGCGTTGACCGTCATGGAGGACAACGCGCTTCGCCGCGACGATGTCGACTGGGCCGAGGTACGGCGGACAGCCTTCACCGAAGCCGGCGGCGCGCGGCGCCCCGGCGATACCTATCGGGCCATCGAGGCGGCCCTGGACGAATTAGGGGACGGACACAGCGGCTTCTACGATCCGAAGGGGGCGAAAGAGCTGCACGGGGACGAGCAGATCCGCAACCCCGTGGAAGGGCGGGCGTTGGCCGGCCGCGTGGGGTATCTGTCGCTCCCCGGCGTCCAGGGATCCGAGAAGGTCTACCAACAGTATGTACGGGAGGGGCGAAATGCCGTGGCGAAGGCTGATCGTCCGAACGCCTGCGGCTGGGTGATCGACCTCCGCCGCAACCGCGGTGGCAACATGTGGCCGATGCTTGCCGTCGTGGGACCGATCCTCGGTGACGGCGACGTCGGGTCGTTCGTCGATGCGGACGGCGAGAAGACGGTGTGGTCCATTGAGAAGGGCAGCCCTCGTCTGAACGGCGAATCCACCGGATGGGGAACGAGTCCTCCCGTAGGCGGCGGATCAGCCCCTGTCGCGGTGCTCACCAGCCGTTCCACCGCCAGTTCCGGGGAGGCGGTGGCCGTGGCCTTCCGTGGGCGCCCCGATACGCGCTCCTTCGGCGAGGACACCACAGGCGTCCCCACCGGCAACGCACAACATCGACTGTCCGACGGGGCGATCCTCAACCTGACGGAGGTGCTGGACGCCGACCGCACGGGACGCACCTACGACAGCCCCATTCCGCCCGACCAGCCAGTCGTCGACAACCTCGGTCGCGGGGGAAGCAAGGATCCCGTCCTGGACGCGGCAACGCAATGGTTGTCCGAGCAGCCAGGATGCGCGTAGACGGTCTGGGTGATCGGCTGGCCGCCGCCGCTTTCCTCGGTCAGCCGGGGTGGCCCCGTTCCGGGCCGGACGCCTGGTCACAAGGGTGAGGGCCGCCCAGGTGAGCAACGTCTCGGAGCGCTGGATGAGCCGTTCGAGGAGATCGAGCGGTTGCGAGCCGGGCCGGGAGAGGGCGACATCGCGATCGGTGGCGCGACTCCCGCCGCCGAGGCGGCCGCGTCGGGGCTGATCGACGAGTACCGGGCCGGGGTCCACCCGGTGCTGGTCGGCGGCGGCACTCCGTTCTTCCCCCGGCACGAGCGCCGGGTGGGTCTCGAACTGGTCGAGACCCGCACCTTCGGCTCGGGAGCCGGCTCCCTCCGCCACCGCGTGGCGCGTCAGCCGACTGGTCCGCACGTGCTGCCGGCGCTGTACAAGGCCGCCGCCGGTGGCCTGCCCACCCCGGCGGGCAAGGGGTGCACCGGCGCCGGGGATCGGCCTCCGTGTCCCTGTTCGCCGCTCCGAGGGCCGCTCGGAGAAGGCTCTCGACATCGACACCCGCATGACGAACGCCCTGATCAGACACGTCCGATCCCTCGGCGAACGCACCGCCGCCGAACTCAGGGAACGCTGGCGCACTGTGAAGCGCATCAGCCTCAGCCCCACGCGGACCGGTGATACCGCCCGTGCTGCCTTGGTCCTCGCAAGGTCACCGACAGGCCCGCTTCCTCGGGGACCGGCGACAGTCGGTCGGAGCCTGTGAACAAACCCCGTCTGCGCCCGGTGTGGGCCGGGGTCGGGTCGGAAGACCCGATCATGCCGCCCGCGCAACGGGACGCATTCACTGCCGAGATGCAGGCTGCGGGCGTTGACTGGCGCCTCGTGGTCTACGGCGGCGCCCTGCACGCCTTCCATCACCCACCGGTCGACCACGTCGTGCTTCCTGGGGTCGGTTTTCACCCTCAGCACGCGCAGCGAGCTTGGCGGGACGTCGTCGACCTGCTCGCCGAGTGCCTGCCCAGGACGGAGTGATCTGGTCGGCAACCACGATCCCGGACCGCGAACCAAGCCGGTCGACCGGGGCTTTTCGGCAACCCGTGAGCGTGCGTGCCGGACGCCGCTGCGCGGATGGGGGTTCGTTCCCAGGCTCTCGGGCGGTCACACCGGGCCGTGACGCCTGTTCAGGATCAGAGGTCACGGCCCATGTCTCCGTGAGCGCGCGTCCGCGTGCCGCGGAACAAGTCCGGCGCCCGGCCCACGGCCACGTACCAGGGCGTGCTGATCCCGACCAACCGCTGCGCGACCTCACTCGGGCTCGCTCGGGGTCCAGCATGACGACCACCCGGCGGGGAGGGCTTCGATCTCGTCGGGTGACAGCTCGATCGAATACGCGAGCCCACCAGTACCGAGACCGGTGTCGCACGCGGGCCAGGACGGACTGCCTCGGTGCCGCCGGAGTGGTGCGCGAGGGGACTTCGCCCGTGCCTCGGCTCCACGGCCGGGGCCGGTGCCCGGGCCGGGTGGCTGCGCGGGTGGCCGGTCCTGGTGTGCATTGCCCACGGATCCGGGCTATAGTCGATCTTGAAGGCGCGCTCCGCACCGACGGAGACGCTCCTGTGCGTTGGTCGTCTAAGGAAAGACGCCCCGCTTCCTGCGGGGAAATGCAGGTGCAAGGCCTGCCCGGCGCTCCACGAGAAGCCCCGTCCCCGCTGCAGTGGGGACGGGGCTTCTTCCCTGTGCGCACGCCGGAGCCGCGAGCACGGCCTTCCCGTGCGGCCGGGCGCGGGCGGCCCGTCACCCGTCACCGCCGGGTGGCGAGCTCCTGGGCCGGACGTCTTCCTCGGCCTCGGCCGGCCTCGTCGGCCAGCAGCTTCGCGGCCACCGCCGCGCCGCCGGTACTGCGCTGCCGGCACTGCGCCGACGTCCTCCGCCGCGAGCCCGACGCGGTCCCGGGACCGGGCGATGGCCGAGGACCGAGGGGCCGGCCCGCGACGTCCCCGTACCGACGCGGCGCGACGCCGCCGCCCGGTCCGCGCCCGGCTCGGGAGCCGTACGCATCCCGTGGCGGGCGACTCACCGCCTGACCGGCCCCGTCGCGCGGCGGGTCGCGGACTTCACCCGGGGGCCCGCCGCGCGCTCACGGCCCCGCGCGGCCGGCTCCCCTCGGTGCCGGACGGACGGCGCCCGCAGTGCACGACGTGCCGAACGGTCGACGTATAGCTCTATAGTGCTAGCCAACTAGATAAATGGAGGAACCGGTGATTGAGTTCCACCTGAACAGCCGGTCCGGCCTGTCCCCGTACCAGCAGTTGGTCCAGCAGGTTCGGCACGCACTGCGCCTGGGTCTGCTGAAGGAGGGGGACCGGCTGCCGACGGTCAAGGACGTGGCGAAGCAGACGGCGGTCAACCCGAACACGGTGCTCAAGGCATACCGCGAGCTGGAGCACGACGGCCTGGTGGCCGCCCGCCCCGGCGTCGGGACGTTCGTGACCCGGACGCTGGCCGACGGCACGCTCGCCGCGCAGGGACCGCTCCGCAAGGAGCTGCAGCGCTGGCTGACCAAGGCCCGCCTGGCCGGGCTCGACGACGAGAGCATCGAGGCGCTGTTCGTGAACACGTTCCGCAACGCCGCCGGAGAGGACGTGGCGTGAGCACTGTCCTGCGGGCCCGGGGCCTGGGCAAGAAGTACAAGCAGCGCTGGGCGCTGCAGAACTGCGACCTGGACGTCCCCGCGGGCCGGGTGGTGGGCCTGGTCGGCCCCAACGGCGCCGGCAAGTCGACCTTGTTGAACCTGGCCTCCGGCATGCTGACCCCGACGGCCGGCACCATCGAGGTGTGCGGCGGCCGTCCTGCTGCGGACGTGGAACAGCTGGCCAAGGTCGGCTTCGTCGCCCAGGACACCCCGATCTACGCCGCGCTGAGCGTCGCCGACCACCTCGACCTCGGCAAGCGCCTCAACCCGAACTGGGACGACGCCGTGGCGCGCGACCGGATCCGTCGCCTCGGGCTGGACCCCGGGCAGCGGGCCGGCAAGCTGTCCGGCGGCCAGCGCGCGCAGCTCGCCCTCACCCTGGGCATCGCCAAGCGCCCGGAGCTGCTGATCCTGGACGAGCCGGTCGCGGCCCTGGACCCGCTCGCCCGGCGGGAGTTCATGCAGGACCTGATGGAGGCCGTCGCCGAGCACGAACTGAGCGTCGTGCTCTCCTCCCACCTGGTCTCCGACGTGGAGCGGACCTGCGACTATGTCATCGTGCTGGTCGACTCCCGGGTGCAGGTGGCCGGCGACATCGACGACCTGGTCGCCTGCCACCACCGGCTGACCGGACCGCGCCGGGACCCGGACACGCTCCCGGCCGGCCAGCACGTCGTCACCGCCAGCCACACCGACCGACAGACCACCCTCCTGGTGCGCACCGACACCGCGGTCCACGACCCGTCCTGGACCGTCGGCCCGCTCGGTCTGGAAGACATCGTCCTGGCCTACATGACCCGGCCCGCCGATGCGGTACGTGACACCCGGCCCGCACTGGAGGTCCTCCGATGATCTGGCTGACCTGGCGCCAGTTCCGTACCCAGGCCGCCGTGGTGTTCGCCGCGGTGGCCGTCCTCGCCGTCATCCTCGCGGTCACCGGTCCTCGGCTGGCCGACCTCCACCGGACGGCCGGCAGCGGCCTGGTGGACCGGGTCTCCGGTGCGGAGCAGACCCTCTACTACACCGGACTGCTGGTCGTGCTCGCCGTGCCGGCGGTCATCGGGATGTTCTGGGGCGCGCCGCTGATCTCCCGCGAACTGGAGGCCGGCACCCACTACCTCGCGTGGAACCAGGGCGTCACCCGCACGCGCTGGCTGGCGGCCAAGCTGGGCCTCGGCGCGGCGGCCTCCATGACCGCTGCCGGGCTGACCAGCCTCGCGGTGAGCTGGTGGAGCAGCCCCATCGACCGGGCCGTCGACGGCGGTGGCGCGACGGACACGTACTTCCCGCGGATCGACCCCATGGCCTTCGCCGCGCGGGGTGTCGTCCCCCTGGCCCACGCCGCCTTCGCCTTCGTCCTGGGCGTCGCCCTCGGCCTCGTCATCCGCCGCACCCTGCCCGCGATGGCCACCACGCTCGCCGTCTACGTCGCCGTCCAGATCGCGGTGCCGCTGTGGGTCCGGCCCCACCTGGCTGCCCCGGACCGGACCACCGTGCCGATCGCGGCCGGTACCCCCCTCGGCATCCACGAGGAGGGCAGAGAACTCGTCGTGCCACTCGACGAGCCCGGTGCCTGGCTCACCTCCCAGCAGACGCTGAACGCCGCCGGTCAGCCCGCCCCCGCGCCGTCGTCCTTCGCCGACTGCCTGCACACCGAGCCGGGCCTGCCCTCCATGGAACAGGTCGACCGCTGCGTCGCCGACCTCGGCGAACTCGGCTACCAGCAGCAGGTGACGTACCAGCCCGCCGGCAACTTCTGGGCCCTTCAGTGGGCCGAGACCGGGATCCACCTCGGCCTCGCCCTGGCCCTGACCGGGTTCTGCGCCTGGTGGATCCGCCGCCGAGTGACCTGACGGACACCAGTCCCACGACGGGAGCACACCCGCGAGGGTCAGCCGGGACCCGGCTGACCCTCGCGGCGTCGACAGGGTTCTCTCACCCTTCGAGGTCGATCCACCGACGACGCCTCGGACCCGTGCTCCCCGCATCGCGCACGGGCGCCGCGCGAACCGGCCGGGGCCCGGGCCGGGCAGTCGGTGGAAGGGCGGGAGGACCGCGCGGGCGCGGAGCCGGTCTACCGGCCGTGGGCGTCCCCGCGGGGGAGGGGGCCGACGCCGGTGCGGCGGCCGGGGCGGAGGGCGGCGTGGCGCTGTCCGGGGCCGGGGCCGACGCTCCGTGCGGCGAGGGCATCGGCGACGGCGCCGGTGGCGAAGGCGTAGACGGCCTTGTGCAGGACGTCGACGACGAGTTCCCCGCGGGGCCAGGTGGGCGGCGGGGCGCCGACGCCGGTGGCGTTCTCGAGGATCTGGTCGTTGGTGAGGCGCACGACGGTGAACTTCGCCGAGGCGACCGGTCCGCGCAGTCCCACCTGGGCCATGACCGAGCGCAGCACGCCGAGGAGGGCGGCCTGGCCGAAGTGCATGGCCCAGTTCACCGGCAGGGGCTGCTTCCCGGGGTGCTCGGGCAGGCCGGTCAGGCGCTGGAGGACCCGGGCCGGCACGTGGGAGTCGGGCCGTCCGGTGACGGCCTGTTCGAGCTTCTCGCCGAGGGTCATCACGACGCCTCCGGCGGTGCCGGCGATCAGTCCCTGCCACAACGCGCGCTTGAACATGCCGCTGCGGGTACCCACCGGTCGGCACCTTGCCCCGGGCCGCCGGACCGGCTCACCCGGATGCCGCGCCCGCCGGGCACGCGGCCGGTGCGAGGGGGGGTAGACGTACGGGGCAGCACACGCGTCCGTGCCAGGAAGGCAGGCTCATGAGCACACCGGCCCACCCGCCCGCGCCCCCCGGAGCGCGGCCCGAGCCGCGCAGGTCGATGGTGGTGTGCGCGGTGATCGGGGCCGCGGTGATGGCCGCGGTCGACGAGATCGTCTTCCACCAGATCCTCGGCTGGCACCACTTCTACGACCGCTCCACCACCCGCGTGGGGCTGCTGTCGGACGGACTGCTGCACACCGCCGAGCTGCTGGCGCTGGTCGCCGGGTTCTTCCTCTTCGCCGACCTGCGGCGCCGCCGCGCCCTGGCCCCGGCCCACGCCCTGGCCGGGTTCTTCCTGGGCCTGGGGACCTTCCAGCTCTTCGACGGGATCGTGGACCACAAGCTGCTGCGCCTGCACCAGATCCGCTACGGCGTGGACGTCACTCCCTACGACTGGGCGTGGAACCTCGGCGGCCTGCTCCTGCTGCTGATCGGCGTCGGCCTGGCCGTCCGTGCGGCCCGTCGCGGCCGGACCGGGACGGCACCGTGATCCTCGCGCACGTGCACCCCGGCACGGCCGTGGACCCCGGCCCGGCCGGGCTGGTCGCCGCGGCGGCCCCACTGCTGGCGGCCGTCGTCTACGCGTCGGCCGCGGCCCGCCTGCGGCGCCGCGGGGACTCCTGGCCCCGGTGGCGCGACGCGTCGTTCACCACCGGCGGCGCGGCCCTGGCCTGGGCGGCGGCGGGTCCACTGCCGGGCGGTCCCTTCACCGCCCACATGGTGCAGCACCTGGTCGTCGGCATGACGGCCCCGCTGCTGCTCGTCCTCGCCCGCCCGCTGACCCTGCTCCTGCGCGCCCTGGCCCCCGGAACCGCGCGCCGGGGGCTGCTGACCCTGGCCCACTCCCGCGGGGTGGCCTGGCTCGTCTTCCCGCCCCTGGCGGCCCTGCTCGACGTCGGAGGGCTGTGGCTGCTGTACCGCACCGGGCTGTTCGCCGCCCTGCACCACGAGCCGTGGCTGCACGCCCTGGTCCACACCCACGTCCTGGCCGCCGGGCTGCTGTTCACCTTCGCCGTCTGCCAGCTCGACCCGGTGCGCCGCCGCTGGAGCCCGGCGGTGCGCGGGGCGACCCTGCTGGCCGCCGGCGCCGCGCACGCCGTGCTCGCCAAGAGCCTGTACGCGGCCGAACCGCCCGGCACCGCCTTCCGCACCGCCGACCTGCACACCGGCGCCCAGGTCATGTACTACGGGGGCGATCTGGTCGAAGCCGCGCTGGCCGTCGTCCTGGCCGGCTCCTGGTACGCGGCTGCCGGCCGTGCCCGGACGCGGCGGCACCGGGCGGGCCCGCACGTGCGGCGGCACGCCGTGACCGGGGCGCGGGCCGGGTCCTGACGCCCTCCGCACCGGTCCGGGGAGCCCGGTGGACCCGTGCGGTCGGAACGCCGGGCGGTTCCGTTCGGATCCCAGCCGTACGGACGAGGCGTTCGGCAAGGGCCCCTCAGGGCGCCTTGCCGGGCCGGGGAGGAACCGGGTCCGCCGCCGGCCTACCGGGTGAAGCGCACGGGCAGACCGAGCGGACCGTGGATCATCATCCCGGGCCGCCAGGTGATCGCCGCCGGATGAATGTCCAGGGTCAGGTCGGCACAGCGGTCCAGCAGGGCCTTGAAGGCGATGCGCGCCTCCAGGCGGGCCAGTGGCGCACCCAGGCAGTGATGGATGCCGTGACCGAACGCGAGGTGGCCGCGGGCGTCGCGGGTGATGTCGAAGTCGTCGGGTGCGGGGAAACGCGCGGGGTCGCGGTTGGCGTCGCCCAGGGCGACGAGGACGAGTTCGCCTCCTCCCGGGATGACCGTGCCGTCGATGTCCACGGGTTCGGTGGTGAAGCGGAACGTGGGGGTCTCCAGGGGTCCCTCGTAGCGCAGCATCTCCTCGACCGCGTTGTCCAGGAGGGAGGGGTCCGCTCGCAGGGCGGCCAGTTGTTCCGGGTGGGTCAGCAGGGCGAGGGCGCCGTTGGAGATGAGGTTCACGGTGGTCTCGTGACCGGCCACGAGCAACAGCCAGGCCATGCCCAGGAGTTCCTCGCGGGACAATCGGTCGCCGTCCTGGTCCGAGCCGTGGATCAGCGCGCTCATGAGGTCGTCGCCGGGCCGCTGACGCTTGCCCTCCACCAGCGTCTCCATGGAGCGCGCCATCGAGGCCGCCGCGGCCTTGCGGACCTCGGGGTCGGCGGCCCCGAGGGCCTCGTTCGACCAGGTCCTGAAGGACTCCCGGTCCAGGTCCGGTACGCCGAGGAGTTCGCAGATCACGGAGATCGGCAGCGGGAAGGACAGCGCCTCGACGAGGTCGGCGCGCCCGTCGGGGGCGGCGAGCATCCTGTCCAGCAGTGCGTCGGTGGTCTTCCGGATGCGTGGGGCGAGTTCCTCCACCCGGCGCGTGGTGAACTCCCGGGCGACCAGTTCGCGCAGCCGTGTGTGGTCCGGCGGGTCGGCCCTCAGCATGTGCGGGCCGGAGGAGATGGCACCCAGCGGCAGGTCGGGAGAGGCCCTGCTCCAGTCCTTCGAGAGCCTGGGGTCCGCGAGGGCGGCACGCCCGGCCTCGTATCCGACGACGAGCCAGGCTTCCGCGCCCCCTTCCGGCATCCGGATGCGGTGGACCGGCCCCCGGGCCCGTAACCGGGCGTACACGGGGTAGGGGTCGCGGGTGAACGACTCGCCGAGCGCGGCGAGGTCGACGATGTCCATGGAGTGGTCACCTCGTTGACGGGAGTGGGTGTCCGGGCGGGGAGAGCATCACGTTCGGCGCGGCCTGCCGGGGCTCGGCCCGTCGGGACCCGTGGGGTCCGGTCCAGGGCCGGCCGAGGCAGCGCCGGGCGTCGCGGACGACGCGGGGCGGGGCGGTCTGCGTCCGTCCCGCGGGCCACCGGTTCGCTCGCCGGGGGCGGTGTGCGCCGTCACCGGGCGAGGTTCGCCTCGAGAACAGCGGTCCCGGGATCAGCGGTCCCGGGATCAGCGGTCGGCGTGCCCGCGGGGCGGCGGACCTTCAGGTCGAAGGCGAAGGCGGGGTCGCACACCAGGTCGACCCGCTGTCCCAGAGCGCTCACGGCGACGGCCGCCGACACAGGCGTCCTCCATCCCTTCGACACGACCTGGCCGAACGGCTCGTCGTGCACCTCGTGAACCCGCTCGCGCGGGCCGGCGAGGGCGTAGGTGCCGTTGATGCCCACCGTCCGCGCGGACCCCGCTTCCTCCGGCCGCGGTCGGACGACCAGTCGGCGGGAGATCGTGCCGTTGTCGAACAGGCCGCCGTCCGTCTCCCCGCCGCGCACGTACTCGGCCTCCGCCGTCCGCACGGACACCTGCACGTGGGTGCCGAAAGCGGAGTTCTCGTAGAGCTCGACGTCCACGCGCAGCTCGCCCTCCTCTCCGGCGCAGGCGAGGACGTGCCCCTTCTCCACGGTCCGGGTGTACGGACCCGCGGCGTCGGGCGTGGACGCCGCGGCGGGCGTCGCCGCGAGCAGCGCCGCGGCCAGGGCGCCGGCCAGGGCCGGACGGACGTGAGCGATCATGGTCCCCCCCGGGACGAGTCGAGTCGTACGAGAACTATGCCGGGAAGAGGCGCCCACCGCGATCAGTAATGCGCGCTCTGCCGCCGGAACCGGGCGGTAGGCGGACGGTCATGAACAGACCTGGGCCGCGGCGGCCGCACCGTCGCCGGGCGCCTGGGGGGTGCCGCGGTGGGCGCGGGCCACCAGGTAGCCGGGGGGATGGAACCCGCAGCGCAGGCGCACCGGTGCGCCGCAGTCGGCGGCCAGGGCGCGCAGCGCGGACGGGTGGTAGGCCTTGCGCAGGCTGATCGCACCGTCGTGCGCGGCCGCGGTCCCGCCGAGGAGGAACAGCAGCGGGACGACGGCCAGGTACGCCGGGTGCCGCCAGGCGTCGATGACGAGCAGACGGTGCGCGGCCCGGGTGCCCTCGCGGAACACCCCGCGCACCTGCGCCGGCTGCAGGTGGTGCAGGGACATGGTGAAGACGGCCAGGTCCCAGGTGCGGTCGGGGGCGTCGATGGCGGTGGCGTCGATGACGCGCGCGGTGACCCGCGGGTGGCCGCCCAGGGGGCCCGCGCGGAACGCCCGGACGGAGTCGGGGCTGATGTCGCTGACGGTGACGCGTGCGGTGGGGTGGTCGCGCAGGAGCCGTTCGGCGAGGTGGCCCCGGCCCGCCCCGAGTTCGAGGATGCGGGGTTCACGCCGCCGGCCGACCTCGGCCAGGGCCAGTCGGCTGAAGGTGCGGTAGGCCAGTGAGGCGCGCTGGAACCGGTCCAGCTCGCGCAGCCCCCTGCGCGCCCTCTCGGCCAGCCGGGGATCGGGGTGGTCGACGAAGTCGATCCACTCGGCCCGGTCGGTCTCGTACAGGCGGTCCCACCAGGGGGCTCCCGGGCCGCCCCGTGGGAACTTCCCGTCGTGCACGGTGCTCCACCTCCCGCGGTGGTGTGTGCGGATGCCGTCGTGGTGTGCGGACGCCGTCGTGGTGCGGGTGCGCGGCGTGGGGGTTCAGGGGGCGGCGAGCTGACGGACCGCGGCGCGGAAGACCGCAGGCGCGGCCCGGCACCCGGGCACCAGCAGCGAGCGGGCGCCGGGGTGGGCGGTGGCGAGGACCAGGGCGCGGGTCAGCCACCGGTAGCGGCGTGTCAGGCGCCGCCAGGCGTGGCCGTAGCGGGCGGGGGAGCCGGCGACCAGGGCGTCGACCGCGGCTTCCGCCTGGGCCAGCGCCAGGCTGATGCCCTCGCCGGTGAGCGCGTCCTCGTACCCGGCCGCGTCCCCGGCGAGCAGGACGCGGCCCACGACGCGGCGCGCCGGGTACTGCCGCATCGGGCCGGCGCCGCGCACGCCGGACGCCGGATCGGCGTGCGCGAGCCGGCGGCGCAGGTGGGGGAAGGTCTCCAGCAGCGCGGCGTAGGCGTGGTGCGCCGCCGTGTCCGGCGACGTGGCGGCGGGGCGGTACAGGACGGCGACACCCACCTGGTCCGCGGCCACGGGGGTGACGTAGGCCTCGGCGTGCGGGCCCCAGACCACCTGCACGCTCCGGCTCCAGGGCTCGGTGCGCCAGTGCCGGCGCAGTCCGAAGCGGCGCGGGAACCCGCGCCGGACGGGCACACCGAGGTGGCGGCGCAGCGGGGAGTGCAGGCCGTCGGCGGCGATGAGCCAGCGCGCCCGCACCCCTGCGGCGGTCACCCCGGTGGCGTCCTGCGCCACCTCCGTCACGCGGACGTCGAGCCGGTGAGCGCCGGCGGCGTGCGCGGCGGCGGACAGCGCGGCCTGGAGCGCGGTGCGGCGCACGCCCATCCCGGGCCCGGCCGGGAACGGCGCGTGGGCCCGGCGGCCGGACGGGTCGAGGTAGTCGATGCCGACCAGGGGCACCCCCGCCGGCCGCACCCCGAGGGCGTGGAGCCGTCGCACCCCGCCGGGCATCAGGCCTTCGCCGCACGCCTTGTCCACCGGGTCGGGCCGCTTCTCGCAGACCGTCACGGACATGCCCGCCCGCGCGGCGTGGAGCGCGGCGGCCAGTCCGGCCGGACCCGCGCCCACGACGAGCAGATCGGTGTCGTACACGGCGCCGCTCACCCGGCGAGTCCGAGCGCCGCGTTCTCCACCCGCAGGCGCACGGTGAGGACCGCGGCGTTGGCGGCGGTGAACAGCAGCGCGGTCAGCCACGCACCGTGCACCAGCGGCAGCGCGACCCCCTCCGCCGCGACGACCAGGTAGTTCGGATGCCGCAGCCACCGGTACGGGCCGCGCCGCACCAGCGGCAGACCCGGGACGACGATGACCCGGGTGTTCCAGCGCGGACCCAGCGAGCGTACGCACCACCACCGCAGCCCCTGCAGCAGCACCACGGCGCACAGCGCACTCCAGCCCACCGCGGGGACGAACGCCCGTCCGGCGACGGCGACCTCCACGAGAACACCGGCCAGCAGGGCCGTGTGGAGGGCCACCACGACCGGGTAGTGGCCGCGTCCGTGTTCCACACCGCCGCGCGCCCGGGCCCACCGGGAATGCCGCGCGGAGACCACCAGCTCCGCCAGCCGCTCGGCGGCGACCGCCGCCACCAGCACGACCAGCCACGCGGGCAGCTCCGCGACGCCGTGCCGCATCACCCGCCTCCCGCCGCTGTGCGCCGGGCCGGACGCGATCCGCGCGCACCGGCCGGTGGCGCGGGGCGGCGCGCGCGGTGCCCGGCGGGCGCGGGGACCGGCCAGTTCGGCCGCGCTTTCCCGGAAAGGGACATGTACCGGCTCCTCGAGGTGGTTCGCGGCGGGCGGAGGGGCGGCCGCCGCGGTCGGGCGGGGACGTTCCGGGTCGTCCGGGTCACCAGCGCAGCAGGACCAGTTCGCTGGCGAAGCCCGGCCCCATCGCTGTGAGCAGCCCGGCGGAGCCGGGGGCGGGAGGGGCCTCCAGCGTCGCCCGCAGCACGTCCAGGACGGACACCGACGACAGGTTGCCCCGCGTGGCCAGGGAATGACGGGTGTGGGCGAGGGCCTGCTCGGGCAGGTCGAAGGCGCGCTGCACCGCGTCGATGACCTTGGGCCCGCCCGGATGGCAGACCCACGCGGCGACGTCACCGACCGTCAGACCGTGGTCGGCCAGGAAGGCGGTCACGTCCTTGGGCAGTTCCCGCTCCGCCACCGAGGGCACCTCCGGGGACAGGACGATGCCGAAACCGTGCGCGCCGATCCGCCAGCCCATCACGTCGGTGGTGTCCGGGTAGAGCCGGCTGCGGGTGGCCACGACCTCGGGACCGCGCACGTCACGGGCGCGGTTCTCCCCCACGGCGACGAGCGCCGCGGCACCGTCCCCGAACAGGCTGGTGGCCACCAGGCCGGCCGTGGACCGGTCGCGGCCCTGCACCGTCAGCGAGCACAGTTCGACCCCCAGCAGCACCCCGACCTGGTCGGGAAACGCCCGCAGGTAGTCGTGCAGCCGTGCGATGCCCGCGGCCCCGGCGGCGCACCCGAGACCGAACAGCGGGACGCGCTTGACGTCCTGGCGCAGCCCGATCCGTGGCGCCAGGCGGGCCTCCAGCGAGGGCACCGCCAGGCCGGTCACCGTCGTGCTGATCACCACGTCCACCTCGTCCGGCGCCACCCCGGCCGCGCTCAACGCCTCGTTCACCGCCTGCTCGCCCAGGTCCAGGGCCGTGCGCAGCCAGGCACGGTTGGCACCGGTGAACCCGCCCAGGGCCGCGTACTCCTCGAGCGGCAGCGCCAGGTTCCGCGTGACCACCCCGGCGTTCGCCGCGAACCTCCTCAGCGCGCGGTGGGCGCTCGCGGGCCCGGGGAACAGGTCCGCGTGCGCCGCCGTGATGTCCTCCTGCCGGTACCGGTGCGGCGGCACGGCCACCCGGACCGCCGCCACCCGCGGCCCGGCCCCGCCCGGCCCCCACCGCGGGGGCGGGTGCTCCGCAAAGGCCGGTGGACGGCTGTGGGTCATGCCTCTCGCCTTCCGTCCGAGCGTGCCGCTGCCGCCCGGCGCCCGGGATCCGGACGAAGCCCAGGGCCGGACGAACAGGATGCGCCGCCCTGGAGGCAGGCGTCGAAGGCCGGAGCACGTAACCGGCAGTGAAATATCCAGTACGAATGGTAATCACATGTGGGGTGCGCGCACCCGAAGGCGGGGCCCGGGGAGTGTCCGGGCGGAGCGTACGCGTGATGTCGCCCCGGTCGACGACGGTGGCCGGGCGGGTCGAGGGGGCCGGCTCCGCGCGGAGCGGTGTGCGCATCCTCGAAGTTGGCCGCCCGGAGTGCGGGTGCCCAGGATGAGGCACCGGACAGTCCACGTCAGCGAGGGACGGGATATGGCACACATCGAGATCACCCATGGTCTTCCTGGCATCAGCGGGCTCATGGCCCAGTACCCCGACACGGGCGGCGCGCTCTCCCGGCTGGCCGAGACGCTGCTGCGCAGCGGCGAGTCCCCGATCAGCCGCGGTGAACGCGAACTGATCGCCGCATACGTGTCGGAACTCAACCGGACGCGGTTCTGCTCCGACTCCCACAGCGCCTTCGCCGCGGCACAGCTGGAGGGTGGGGCCGAGCTGGTCAAGGCGGTCCTCGCCGATCCCGACGCCGCCCCCGTCACGCCGTTGCTCAGGGGACTGCTGCGCATCGCCGCCGAGGTGCAGGCACAGACACAGCCGGTCTCCGACCGGGCCGTCGCCGCCGCCCGTGCCGAAGGCGCCACCGATGCGCACATCCACGACACGGTGCTGATCGCGGCGGCCTTCTGCATGTTCAACCGGTACGTCCAGGGGCTCGCCACCGCGCTGCCCTCCGACCCGGGTTACTACAGCTCCTCCGCCGAGCGCATCGTCAGGCACGGCTACTGCTCCGCGCGCTGACACGGCGTTCGTTCCGTTTTCCCGGAGGAGGACGATGTGGACCGCTCTGTAACAGACATCCCCCACCAGCGGGGCAGGATCGCTCTGATCACCGGCGGTTCCACGGGGATCGGCCTGGAGACGGCCCGGGTGCTCGCGGCCCGCGGCGCCCGGACCGTTCTCGCCTGCCGGGACGTCGAGCGGGGCCGTGCGGCGGCGGCCGGCCTGGACGGGGACGCGGACGTCGTACGGCTCGACCTGGCCTCGCTGGGCTCCGTACGGCAGGCCGCGGCCGAGGTGCGCGGCCGGTACGGGCGGCTCGACCTGCTCGTGAACAACGCCGGGGTGATGTTCCCCCCGCACCACTGCACCGAAGACGGCTTCGAGATCCACTTCGGCGTCAACCACCTGGGGCACTTCGCGTTGACGCTCCTGCTGCTGGACCTGATGCGGCAGGTGCCCGGCTCACGGGTCGTGACCGTCAGCAGCCTGGCGCACCGGGCGGCCCTGGGCGGTCTGGACGCCGACGCGGCCCGCTCCGCCGACGGGCGGCGGTCCGTGGCCGCCTACGGGCGCTCCAAACTGGCGAACCTGATGTTCTCCCGCGAACTGCAGCGCAGGCTGGCCGACGAGGGCGCTCGGACCGTCGCGGTGGCGGCCCACCCCGGCCTGTCGGCAACCGGCCTGTGGCACGGCGACGCACCGGCGACGCTGCGCCCGGTGAGCCGGGTCGCGCTGAGGTTCCTCGCCCGGCCGCAGGCGCGGGCGGCGGAGCCGGTGGTGCAGGCCGCCACCGGCCACCGGGTCCCCGCGGGCGCGTATCTGGGACCGGGGAGGCTCTTGGAGACCCGGGGCGTCCCGGCGCCGGCACGGTCGAGCCGGATCTCGCGGGACGAGCGGGCGGGGCGGCGGCTGTGGGAGCTGTCGGAGGAACTGACCGGAACGAGGTACGGGCGCCGGCCCGCTCCCCGTTTCGTGACCGGCACGCCGTCCTGACGTCCCGGCGTCGCCCTGCGCGGACCGTGCCGCGCGGTCCGCTCCGGCAGGGCGCGTGGAGACGGGACGCCGTCCCCGGTGGAGTGCTCCCGTCCACCGCGCACATCCAGTGAGAGGCGGGCCACCCGGTGCCGGGGGCGCCCGTCGGTGATGCCGCCGTTCCCGGCGTCCCGAGCGGTCGACGGGCGGCTGGACTTCCCTCCATCCGACGCACCACCAGGAAATGACGGAAAGGGTGTAATCCATGCACTCCGTTACAGACAGGACGTCCGCCAGGTTACGTGTCCCTCCCGGCTCCCCCGACGACGGCCGACTGCGGTCGTTGTTCGTCAACGGCCACTTCCCCCGCCGGCGGGCCCTGGTCATCGGCCTCGCCGCGCTCTTCGGATTCGCGTTGACGGTCGTGTGGTCGCACGAGTTCGTCGACCAGACCATCGGCGCCAACGTCGCCGGCGCGCTGCTGGGCCAGGACGCCGCGACGGCCTCCCTGAACAGTTCCCTGATCGGCATCGCGTTCGCTCTGGCGACCGGTGTCGCGGGGACGTTCACCGCCTGCAACGTGGCGGTGTTCAGCGCGGTGGCCCCGCTGGCGGGGCAGTCCCGGTCGCGGCGCAGCCGGCTGGCCCAGACGGTCAGACCCCTGGGGTACCTGGCGGCCGGTTCCGTGGCCGTGTCCGCCGTCTACGGGGTGGTCGTCGCGCTCGTGGGCACCAGCATGCCGCAGTTCCGGCTCGGCCCCCCGGGAGCGGGCGGCTTCCCCCCGGTCCTCGTGCAGGCCATGGTGACCTACGGGATCATCGGTGTCGTGATGGTGTGGCTGGGCCTGGCCTCGCTGGGCCTGGTGCCCGACCCGCTGGCGCGGGTGGCCGCGCGCTTCCCGAACGCCCCCCTGGTCGTCATGGGCGTCCTCATCGGCGGCTTCCTCGTCGGCCGTCCCTACCCCTTGTTCAGGCGTCTGTTCCACGACGCGGCCGAGAGCGGCAACGTGCTGTACGGCGCGGCGGCCTTCTCGCTGCAGGCGCTGGGCAACCTGGCGGTGATGGGCGTGCTGTTCGTCCTGATCACCCTGCTGGCGGGCGAGCGGCTGCACCGCTGGATGACGGCACGTCCCACCCGCGTCTCCGCCGTGACCGCCGCGGCCTTCATCGCGGCGGGGACGTTCATGGTCCTGTACTGGGACGTGCGCATGCTGGCCCGCCGCGACCCTTTCCGTGTCCCCGGTCGTGCTCGGGTCCCCGCGCCGTCCGGCGCGGGGACCGCAGCCGACGCACAGATCCGCGTCGGCCGGCCGGCTTCCGGGACGCGCGCGCGGGAGCCGTGCGCCCCGCCCGCGACAGACGGAACGCGTGGTGTGTCACGCCGTCGGTCAGCGGATCCGGGCGGTGGTCACCGTCGCGTCGAAGCAGGACCTGCCGTCCTGGGTGGCCTCCACCCGTAGTGTCCTGTCCATGTCATCCTGTGGGGGAGGTGCGGGCTCGGCAGTGAGCCGGCACGGACTGTCGAACTCCACGTAGCGGGAGAAGCGGACGTCCATCGAGGAGGGCCAGCCAGCCGCCCGGTCGTCCCCGCAGGCATGCGCGACCTGCCGCGCCGCCTCCAGGAGCACCATGCCGGGGACATGGTCGACGGGGTGGTCGAACAGCACCGGATGTCCGGTGTCGGCCCGTAGCTGCCAGCACCGTTCCTGGTCCGTCGGCGCCAGGACGACGTCCTGTGGGCGCTCGCGTCCGCACACGTCGTGGGGCAGGGGAGGCGCCGGCGGAGGAGCGTCGACGAAGACCTGCTCCCGGTCCACCCGCCCGGGCCGCAGCCGCCGGTACACGGCAGGCGTATGACAGCGGAAGGCGGTGCTCGCCACCGCGAGGAACTCGTCGCCCCGGCTGATTTCGAAGCGCATGGTCAGCGCGGTCGGCAGCGAGTCGCGGTACACGATGTCGGAGCAGTGCACGCGCAGCGATATTTCGGCTGGAGTGCGCTGGATGCGCATGGGGCCAGGCATCACCACATAGCGGAACCGCGACCAGCTGAGCTGGTAGCCGAACGGGACGCCGTAGGCGGCGTGGACCAGCAGCGGAAATGTCTGCCGGATGGTCTCGCACAGGAGCAGCGGGTCGTACAGGCCGTGTTCGGTCAGGTAAAAGCTGTGGCATCTGGGCCACTGGGCCGAGATGTCGAAGGTGTCCGGTGCGGCAGCGGACCAACCGGTGAGGAAGACGTCGGCCAGTGCCGCGCGGTGGACGAACTCCTTCGCGACGGTGGTGGTCAGGACGGGGCGTACGGGTGCGGGGCCTTCCAGTGATGTGAGCATGCCTCTCCCCTGGGGCGTGCGTAGTGAGGGCCCAAAGACCTCGGAGGTCGTTGGCGAAGATCTAACCGATTGCTGGCGGAGATCCGACCGGTCGATGACGTCGATGACGAAGGCTCGACCGGTCGTTGGTGAAGACCCTGCTGGTCGCTGGTGAAGACCCGGCTGGTCGTTGACTCGGCCAGTAAGATAAAACGTGTTCGTTTTGTTTGTCGAGAGAGAAAGCGGGACCCGCGATGGCCGAACTGAAGCAGGAGCGGGCGGTCCGGACACGCCAGACGATCATTTCCGCAGCTGCGGAGGTGTTTGACGAGCACGGATACAACGGCGCGAGCATGCGGGAGATCATGAAACGCGCCGGAGTCACGCTCGGCGCCGTGTACTTCCACTTCCCGAGCAAGGAAGCGCTCGCACTGGCGGTCATGAACGCCCAACCTCAAACGATCATGCCTCAGTTGACGTCACGCGGACTGCAGCGTCTGGTGGATATCACTCTCCTGTGGTCCCATCAGCTCCAGGTCGATCCGATTCTCCGGGCAGGCGTACGGCTCACCGGTGAGCAGACCAGCTTCGGCCTGCGTGACGTCACGCCCTACCAGGAGTGGGAGCAGATCATGGAGGAGTGCCTGCTGGAGTCCCGCGAGACCGGTGAGTTGCGCGAGCACATCGACCCGCGCGAGGTGGCCGAGCTCGTGGTCGAAACGTGCACCGGTATGCAGATGTACTCGGACATGACCTCACGGCGCTCGGACCTGCCCCAACGGACCGTGAGGATGTGGCAGTTGCTGATCCCGGTCCTGGCCACCGAGAACACCGGCCACACCATCGAGGTGAACACCCAGCGCATCGCCGCCCTCACCTCGTAGCTCTTCGCGGCACCTTCCATGCCCCTTCGGCAGCCCTTAGGAGACAGTCGTGCGTGAGGATCTCCAACAGCTTCGTCTTGCTGCGGTCAACATCGACGGCGTGCTGCTCAACGACACCTTCAGTCCGGTCATCCATCACTTCGTCACCAGCCGCGGCGGTCGCTACACGGCCGACGTCGAGCGCCGTATCTTCTCGCAGTCCCGGCGCGTCGCCGGAGTCGAGATCGCCGCCGCCGCCGGGCTGCGGGTCAGCGGTGAGGAGGCCCTGACGTACTACTTCGCCGAACGCGCCGAGTTCCTCCGGCAGCACCCGGTCGTACTGAACGACGGGGCGCTGGACCTGCTCAGACGGCTGAGATCCCTCGGCCTCGCCACCCTCTGCTACGGCGGTCTGGACAGGTCCCACTTCGACACGCACCTCGGCGCGTACGCGGACCTCTTCGACGCTCCGGGCTACTTCTGCACCGATGCCTTCCGTCCCGGCATCCGGGAGATCGTCACCGAGGTGTCCGGACTCGCCTATGACCAGGTCCTGGTCATCGACGACGTCGCCCGGGTGGCGGAGTGCGCGCGCGAGCTGGGCGCCTCCTTCATCGGGCACCCCAGTGCGTTCGAGGGAAGTTTCCAGCGGCGTCTGATGAGGGACGTGGGGGTGCGTCACCTCGTCGGCTCGCTCCACGAGATCGACGAGGACCTGCTTCGCCGTGTCGACCGCGAAGCCGCAGCCGGCCTCTCGTGGGACGCGGAGGTCCCTCTTCCGGCGGGGGCCGCCGTGCAAGAACGGCTCGCGGCCTAGTCCTCCCGGTTCCGCGAATCCCTCCTCCCCACCCCAACGGCAGTCGAAGGACGGTATGAGCGAGCAACGGATGCTGGAAGACAAGGTCGTCATGGTCACCGGAGCGTCCAGCGGCATCGGTGCCGCGGCCGCCCGGCTGTTCGCGGCCGAAGGAGCGGTGGTGGTGCTCGTGGCCCGCCGCAAGGACAGGCTCGACACACTGGTGAAGGAGATAGCCGAAAGCGGCGGCCGTGCCACGGCGGCGGTCGGTGACGTCACCCGGACGGACGACGTCGAACGCGCGGTGGCCACGGCGGTCGAGACCTACGGCAGGCTGGACGCGGCGTTCAACAACGCGGGCTGGGCGACGGCGGGAACCCTCATCCACGAGACCGACGACGCGGTGTTCGACCAGGTCATGGACGTCAATGTGCGCGGTGTCTGGAACTGCCTCAAGCACCAGGTGCCCGTCATGCTCGACTCCGGATCCGGTGGGTCCATCGTGAACACCGCGAGCACCGCCGGACTGGTCGCCACCGGGGCCACCGCGTCCTACGTCGCCGCCAAGCACGCGGTGATCGGACTGACCAAGGCGGCCGCCGCCGAGTACGCCGAGCGTAAGATCCGCGTCAACTCGCTGGTCGTGGGCAGCACCCTGACCGAACTCCTCCAGGATGTCCTGGACGAGAACCCCGGACTCGTGGAGCCCTTCACCGCCCGGTCCCTGCAAAAGCGCATGGCCGACCCCGTCGAAGTGGCCCAGGCCGCGGCCTGGCTGTGCAGTGACCGCTCCTCCTTCGTCACCGGTGTCGCGATGCCCGTGGACGGTGGTTGGACGGCAGCGTAGGACAGGGCGGCACCACGCGGTGGCCGGGCCGGGGCTCCCCGCCCGGCCACCGCGGTGCGCAAAAGGCCCCAGGACCTCTTCCGCGGTCGGCCGCGCTCGCGAGCGGCCGTCATCCCTCGTGCGCGTCCGCGGAGTCGCGCGGTCCCCGGGCACTGTGCTCGGGCACCGAGATGCCCGTCAGTACGAGGTTCCAGACCCGTCCGACCAGGGCGGCCGAACTCACCGGTTTCTCCGCGGCCACCACGGGCCGGTGCCGCAGCAGCATCTCCGCTCCCCCGACCAGATGCGTGACCAGTGCCACCACCGCCTCGGGCCGTGCCGTGGACCGCAGCAGCCGCTCCTCGTCCGCCTGGCGCAGCAGCCGGCGCACGGTGGGGAGCCAGCAGGACCACCAGCTCGAGGTGCCGAGATGCTCCCGCTCCAGGCGCACCGTCGCGCGCACGGTGTCGTCGGTCTCCAGCAGCCGGGTGAGGGCCACCGTCAGCTCGACCAGCTGCCGCAACGGGTCGGTGGGCCGCTCATCGACGTCGTCGAGGACCGCCCGGGTCGCGGACCGGCCCCTCTCTCCCACGGCATCCGCCAGTTCGCTCTTGGACGCGAAGTGGAAGGTCAGCGCCCCCATCGAGATCCCGGCGTCCTTGCTGATCCGGTTCAGTGACGTACCCGCGTAGCCGTCGCAGTCGAAGCGCGTTGCGGCAGCCTGCACGAGGGCGCTGCGGGTGCGCGCGGCCCTCTCCTGTTTGACCATGTCCTCTCCAAAGTCCCCCCGGTTCCATCCAAAGCCCGCGCTTTCCTGTGCGCCGGGCCCGCCGCCCGACAGGCTTGCGCGCCACTGCTCCCACCGGTGGCGCCTGTTCCCCAGGCAGCCTGGTCCCGCGGGTGGTCGGGACGCAACAGACAGTTGCCCAAGTAGCTCACGGTAAGTGGCGAACGCCGGGGTGGAGCCCGCCCGCCTCCGGGTCCGCGCCGGCGGCACGGGCACCTCGGCGCGCGGAACCCGCCGAAGGCGCGACCTGCCGAAGTCGGGGCGTCGCTTCGCGGTGCCGGAGGACGGGTCGCACACCCCTGGATAAAAAACAGATCGTTCGCTATTGTTTTGATGTTCGCGAGCCCCAGGCACCGTTCGGCACAGGGAGGGAAACGCCTCATGGAAACGCGCGGTCTGCCCCGTTCGCGGGCCTCAGTCTCGATGTTCGCTGAACGGATCTTCGGCCACCTGCCGCGAACCGACCAGCGCTACTGGGCTCAGGCCTACCTGATGGGCCTGCTCGGCACCGAGGGCAAGAAGTCAGTGCGTCGCCTCGCCGCCACGGTCTCCGACTCGCCGACCGCCTCCCAGTCGATGCACCAGTTCGTCAACGCCAGTCCCTGGGACTGGGCGCCCGCGCGCGCCGAGCTCATGCGGTGGACGGAGGAGCGCCTCGTGCCCCGGGTCTGGGTGCTCGACGTCGCGGTGCTGCGCAAGCGGGGCGAACACTCCTGCGGGGTGCACCGCCGCTTCGTCCCGGCCACCGGAAGGTCCGTCAACTGCCAGGTGGGGGTGGGGGCGTTCGCCGTCTCCGATGCGGAGGCGATCCCGGTCGACTGGCGGCTGCTGCTGCCCAGGACCTGGCTCAACGACCAGCGGAGCCGGGCACGCGCCCGCATCCCGACGGACATCACCGCGCGGGCCCTCGAACAGGATGCCCTCGACTTGGTGGACGCGCTCGCCGCCAGCGGTGCGCTGGGCGATCTGCCGGTCGTTGCCGACCTGAGCGCCCATGCCGCCACCACCGCACTGGTGGGCGGGCTCACCCAACGGGGCCACAACTTCGTCGTCGCCGTGCCGGGCCGGATGCCGGTGACGACCGGCGGACACCTCGCGGCCCGGCCCGAGTACGGCAACGAACTGCCGGCGGTCATGGAGGCACAGCGCTTCTTCGAGCCCAAGCAGCACAGCACCCGCTATGACGGTGTGCGTTCGCGCGAGGAGCGTCCGGGACAGCCGTCGCTGGTGACAGGCCTGGTCCGGCTGCCCGAAATCCGTCTCAACCGGCTTGCCCCGCACCGCACCTACCGGATGTTCGGGGTCCGCCACCCCGCGGGCCGGCGCTCGACCCAGCTGTGGCTCACCAACATGGTGCACCGCCGGGTCGACGAGCTGTTCGCGCTGACCCAGTACCGGCGCCGGGCGACGTCGACGCTGCAGAACCTGGAGCGCGGCTTCGGACTGCTCGACTTCGAGGGCCGCTCCTACCCGGGCTGGCACCACCACATGACCCTGGTCTCCGCCGCGTACGCCTACGACCGCCTCGAAGCATCCGCGGTCGAGGCGGTCCCCGAGGTCTGCACGGCCTGACGCGCGACCGCTCTCCCCGCGCCGCCGCCCGCATCCCCCGAGAGCGGCGGCGCGGGGTTCCACCTCCGCGGCGGTGCCCGTCCCGTCGCCGGTCACGGTGGCCCGAAAGATCCTCGAAGAGTAATGCCAAAGTCGAGACGACAGGCGCGTATGGGTTTTTTCACGCAACTGAATTCCCTTACGGTGGAGCAATGCTGCGAAACACATACGAGGGGCAGGACTGCAACCTGGCCCGCTCACTCGAACTGATCGGTGAGCGATGGACTCTTCTGATCGTCCGTAATGCGCTGCTCGACGTGAAGCGGTTCGACGGGTTCCTGGGAAACCTGGACATAGCCCGCAACGTCCTCGCCAACCGACTCGGCCGGCTCGTCGAATTCGGAATCATGGAGAAGGTCGCCTACCAGGACAGGCCGGTGCGCTACGAGTACCGGCTCACCCCGATGGGGCGTGACCTGACCTGTGCCGTCGTCGCCCTGATGCAGTGGGGCGACCGGCACCTGTCCCCCGAGCTCGGACCGCCACGCCGGGCCGAGCACATCGGCTGCGACGGCCAGGTGAACGCGCACCTGGACTGCGTGACGTGCGAACGTCCGGTCCACGACGACGAGGTGGTGGTCCGCCTGGTCCGCTGAACACCGCGGCCCGGCGACCGGCCCGGACCGCTGCTGGGCACTTGCGAAGATGCACCCCCCTCCGGCGCGCAAGACGATGAGCCTCCTGCCCACATCTGGTGGTCACACAGAGGAGGCGATCATGGCGACGGCGATGGGAGCGTTGCGCAGACTGGTCATGGCTCCGTCCCTGGAGGAAGTGAGCTTCGCCGGGCGGGGTTTCCCCGTGACCGAGACGGCCGCCACCCGACAGCTCGAATCGATCCCGCAGTCGGTCGTCTGCGGTTTCGAGTGGGGCATCGACGCAGCCGGCCTGTGGGAGCTCGAACGACGGCTTTCCCTGGTCGATCCCGAAGTCCAGGGCTTCGCCTATGAGGGCGCCACCATGGCCTGCACGATCCGGGACGCCATGGGCCCGCGCAGGGGCCGCCGCGCCCGGGAACTGCTGGAGGGCCCGGGCAAGCGGCACATCTTCCTCAACTACATCGGCATCGGCTTCGCCATGGCCCGGCTGCCCAGACCGCTGTGGAAGAAGGTCATGCCGGAACTGACCGGCGACGCGTACTACCCGCAGATGAGCTGGCTCGCCGTCGACGGCTACGGCTTCGACCGCGCCTACTTCGACACCGACCGCTGGGTGGACGGTCAGCGCGTGGACCGACCGTACGCCTGGGAGGGCGACGCGGACTACTTCCCGCGCGCCTTCGACCAGGGCATCGGGCGCGCGCTGTGGTTCATCCACGGAGCACGTGTCACCCAGGTCGCAGCGGCCGTACGCGGGTTCGCCGCCGACCGCCATGCGGACCTGTGGGCCGGGGTCGGGCTCGCGGCCACCTTCGCGGGCTGTTCGACGCCCGACGACCTCGCCGCCCTGCGCGCCGCCTCCGGCGAATTCCGCGACCATCTGGGACAGGGTTGCGTGTTCGCGGCCAAGGCCCGCCACCACTCGGGCACCGTCCCCGAGCACACCCGCATCGCCACCCACACGCTGACGGGCCTTTCGGTCGAGGCGGCTGCCGGACTCGCCGACGACACGTACGTTCCCTCGGGTTCCGGCCACGGTCCCGCCTATGAGCTCTGGCGCCGTTCGGTACGCGACCGGCTGCACGTCCGTGCAGTTGTCTGAGCATTTCCGAAGTAGACGCCGCAGCGAGCGACTTGACACATTCCACGTGGTATTCGCATGCGGTGTACAGCGATCTCAGAAAATTCCAGGGATTCTCGAAAAGGGGTTGGTCAGGTGTCCATGTTGCGCGCTTTGAGGCGCAGAATTCTCACACCCAATGCCCGTGAAACCCGGCTGGCGCGGCGCGGTTTCCACGTCAAGAACGCAGAGGCGAAATTACAGCTGGAAACCGTGGGCGAAACCTTCATCCAGGGGTACGCGTACGCGGTCGAGGCACGTTCAGCGGCCGAGACGGAGGAGTGGCTCGCGACCGTTCCCCGAGCCTATCGCGGATTCGCCTACGAGGGCGCCGGAATGGGTGCGACCATGCTCGACGCGCTGACCGGGAGCCGGCGGCGGCTCAGCGGGCTGCTGGCCGGCGAGGGACGCAACCACGACTACATGATCATGGTCGGTGTCGGCTGGGCGATGGCCCGGCTGCCGCGCTTCATGTGGCCGGACGTGACCGCCTACGACCCGCTGCTGCGCTGGCTCATCCTGGACGGTTACGGTTTTCACCAGGCGTACTTCCGCACGGACGACTACGTCCGCGCTCCGGAGCGCCGGCACCCGTTCACCTGGGCGGTGGGCTTCGACGCGTACAGCCTGCGCGCCGTCGACCAGGGCATCGGCCGTGCGCTGTGGTTCGTGGGCGGCACCGACCCCGATGTGGTCGCCGACCTCATCCACGCCTACCCGGCACACCGCCACGCCGACCTGTTCGCCGGAGCGGGCCTCGCCTGCACCTACGCGGGCGCCGCCGACGAATCGGAGCTGCGGCGCTTCGCCGAGCACGCCGGGCCCCACCTTCCCCGGCTGGCCCAGGGCTCCGCCTTCGCCTGCGAAGCCCGCGAGAAGGCCGGCCTGACCACCGCGCACACGCACGTCGCCGCGCACGTCCTGTGCGGCGAGCGCACCCCCGCCCAGGCGGCCCGGGTGTGCACCGACCTGATTCCCGCCATGCGGGAACGCGGGGACCGGGGCGAGGTGCCGGCGTTCGAGATCTGGCGGCAGCAGATCGCCGCCCAGCTCTCCCCCCTCCCGTCCGTCCGGAAAGGTGCCGCGGCATGACCAACCCCATAGCCTGGCTGCGCCGGCAGGCTCCCGGAGTCGTCGCCTTCGCGCTGATGGTGACCGCGTTCCAGGCGGTGAAGCCGGCGGAGTCCTCGGCCGCCGACAACGCCGAACTCGCCAAGAACTTCGGCTTCCAGCCGATGTCCATAGCCCAGCCCGAGGGCTACCCGCAGCAGACCGTCCGACAGGTGAACAAGGCCTACAAGCACATCGAGGCGTGGATCTCCTCGGTCGGCGCCGGCGTCGCCATGAACGACATCGACGGCGACGGACTGCCCAACGACCTGTGCGTCACGGACCCGCGCATCGACCAGGTCTACGTGACCCCCGCGCCCGTACCCGGCCGCAAGAGCCCGTCGTACAAGCCGTTCGCACTCGACCTCGCGCCGCTGCCCAAGAGCAGGACCTCGGCGCCGATCGGCTGTGTCCCCGGAGACTTCAACGAGGACGGCCGCACCGACCTCCTCGTCTACTACTGGGGCCGCACCCCGGTCATCTTCCAGGCCAAGAAGCCGGCGGAAGGCGAGCAGCCGCCGCTGGCCGCCGAGTGCTTCACGCCCGTGGAGCTGGTGCCCGGCAGGGGCGGTGACGTCTACAGCGGCCCGCTGTGGAACTCCAACGCCGCCACGGTCGCCGACTTCGACGGCGACGGCCACAACGACATCTTCATCGGCAACTACTTCCCGGACAGCCCCGTCCTCGACCCGTCCAAGGACGGCGGCGTGGAGATGAACGACTCGCTGTCGCAGGCCCGCAACGGCGGCGGCGGGAAGTTCTTCCGTCACACCGGCAACGGCTTCGAGGAGCAGAAGAACGTCCTGCCCAAGAACCTCTCCAGGGGCTGGACCCTCGCCGCGTCCGCCAACGACCTCGACGGCGACCAGCGGCCCGAGCTCTACCTCGCGCACGACTTCGGCACGTCGGCGCTCCTCTACAACAAGTCGCGCCCCGGCACCTTCGAGTTCACCGAGGTCAAGGGCAAGCACTCGCCGATCGTCCCCAAGTCCAAGGAGATGGGCCGCAGTTCCTTCAAGGGCATGGGCGTCGACTTCGGTGACCTCGACAACGACGGCCTCTACGACCTGTTCGTCTCCAACATCACCACGTCCTTCGGCATCCAGGAGTCGAACTTCGCCTTCTTCGACACGGCCGACGACAAGGCCGACCTGCGGGCCAGGCTCAAGGAGGGCGAGGCCCCGTTCAAGGACCGCAGCGGCCCGCTCAACCTCGCCTGGTCGGGCTGGGGCTGGGACACCAAGATGGGTGACTTCGACAACAGCGGCGAGCTGGAGATCACCCAGGCCACCGGCTTCGTCAAGGGCAAGCGCAACCGCTGGGCGCAGCTGCAGGAGCTGGCCACCGCCAACGACGCGCTGGTCAAGCACCCCTCCTTCTGGCCCAACGTGGAAGAGGGCGACGACCTCGCGGGCGACCAGTTCCTGCGCTTCTTCGTGAAGAACGAAGACGGTTCCTACAGCAACCTGTCCAAGAACCTCGGGCTGGGTGTGCCCGTGCCCACCCGCGGCATCGCCACCGGCGACGCCGACGGTGACGGTCGCCTCGACCTCGCCGTGGCCCGGCAGTGGGACGCGCCGGTGTTCTACCACAACACCAGCGAGAGCGACGGCGGCTACCTGGGGCTCAAGCTCGTCGACGAGGCCGGATCCGATGTGGTCGGCGCGCAGGCCACGGTGACCGTGTCCGACGGGAGCATCCGCGTCGGCCGGGTCGACGGCGGCGGCGGTCACTCCGGCAAGCGCAGCACCGACCTGCACATGGGCCTGGGCGACCAGGCCGACGGACCCCTGCAGGTCCACCTGACCTGGCGGGACCGCAGCGGCCAGGTACGTAACCAGGATCTCGAGCTGAGTCCCGGCTGGCACACGCTCGAGCTCGGCGCCGAGGCCAAGGAGAAGTGACCGTGTCCACCACCTCACAGATACCGGACGCTCAGGACGGGACGACACCCCAGAGGCCACCCGCCCCGCCGCGGCACGACAACAAGATCATCACCGCACTGCGCCGGTTCGCGATCTCGATCACCGTCCTGAACATCGCGGGCTACACGTTCCTCGGATTCGAGCAGCCCTGGCTGTGGCCGTTCATCGCCGTCGGCACCGCCTACGTCGTGGAGATCCTCCTGGAGGCGATCGCCGCCAGGACGGAGGGCCGGAGACCCCGCTACGCGGGCAACGGTCCACGCGGCCTGATGGAGTTCCTCTACCCGGCCCACATCACCGGTCTCGCCGTCAACATGCTCACCTACGTCAACGACCGGGTCTGGGTCATGATGTTCGGGGTGCTGGTCGCCGTCGGCACCAAGTGGGTGCTGAGGGCCCCGCTCAAGGGCCGGATGCGGCACTACATGAACCCGTCGAACTTCGGCATCGCGATCATCCTGCTGCTCTTCCCCTGGGCCAGCATCGCGCCGCCCTACCACTTCACCGAGCACCTCCACGGCCCGGGCGACTGGGTCCTGCCGGCGATCATCATCACGCTCGGCACCATGCTGAACGCCAAGCTGACGGGCCGCATGTGGCTCATCGGCGCTTGGCTGGTCGGTTTCGCGCTGCAGGCGATCATCCGCGGTCTGTGGCTGGGCACCTCCATCCCCGCGGCGCTCGGCATGATGACCGGTGTGGCTTTCGTGCTCTTCACGAACTACATGGTCACCGACCCCGGAACCTCTCCCTCCAAGCGCTCCTCGCAGATCGCGTTCGGCGGCGGGGTCGCCGCGATGTACGGCCTGCTCACGGCCCTCGGCATCGCCTACGGCATCTTCTTCGCCACGGCCCTGGTCTGCCTGATCCGCGGCGGTTACCTGTGGGGCCTGCACCTCCTCGACAAACAGCGCGCGGCGCGGGCCGAGGAGACGAGGGCCGTCGTCCCCGTCAAGCCGGCACCCGGCGGGCCCGTCCCCGACAAGCCCGCCGACGCCTGCGCGGCAGGCACCTGCGCGCACGGCAAGTGCGCGGCCGCTCGGGCCGCCGAGCAGAAGGCGGCGGAGAAGAAGGTGGTGGTCCCCGTATGAACCGGATAGCGATCGTCGGGATGGCATGCCGCTACCCCGACGCCGAGACCCCGCACGAGCTGTGGGACAACGCGGTCGCCGGCCGGCGCGCCTTCCGGCGCCTGCCCGATGTCCGGATGAACCTGGACGACTACTGGGACCCGGACCCCCGGGCCCCCGACCGCTTCTACGCCCGCAACGCCGCCGTCCTGGAGGGCTACGAGTTCGACCGGATCGCCCACCGGATCGCCGGCAGCACCTACCGCTCCACCGACCTCACCCACTGGCTGGCCCTCGACATCGCCGGCCGGGCCCTGGCCGACGCCGGGTTCCCGGCGGCCGAGGGGCTGCCCAGGGCAAGAACCGGCGTCGTCGTCGGCAACACCCTGACCGGTGAATTCTCCCGGGCCAACGGCATGCGGCTGCGGTGGCCCTACGTTCGGCGCGTGCTGGCCTCCGCGCTCAGGGACCAGGACTGGGACGACGACCGCACGGCTGAGTTCCTGGCCGGGGTCGAGAGCGCGTACAAGCAGCCGTTCCCGGCCATCGACGAGGACACCCTCGCCGGCGGCCTGGCCAACACCATCGCCGGGCGGATCTGCAACTACTTCGACCTCAACGGCGGCGGCTACACGGTCGACGGCGCGTGCTCCTCCTCGCTGCTGTCGGTCACCACGGCCGCCACCTCCCTGCTCAGCGGCGACCTCGACGTCGCCGTCGCGGGCGGCGTCGACCTGTCCATCGACCCCTTCGAGATCATCGGCTTCGCCAAGACCGGAGCGCTCGCCAGGAAGGAGATGCGGCTCTACGACCGCGGCTCCAACGGCTTCTGGCCGGGCGAGGGCTGCGGCATGGTCGTCCTGATGCGTGAGGAGGACGCCCTCGCCGCCGGTCACCGCATCTACGCGAGCGTGGCGGGCTGGGGCATCTCCTCCGACGGGCAGGGTGGCATCACCCGCCCCGAGGTGAACGGCTACCGGATGGCCCTCACCCGGGCGTACGAGAGGGCCGGATTCGGCATCGGCACGGTACCGCTCTTCGAGGGGCACGGCACCGGCACCCGGGTCGGCGACGCCACCGAGCTCGAAGCGATCACGAGTGCGCGTGCCGAGGCCGCCCCTGGCGCGCCGAGAGCCGCCATCAGCTCCATCAAGGGCATGATCGGCCACACCAAGGCCGCCGCCGGAGTCGCCGGTCTGATCAAGGCCGCGATGGCCGTGGAAACCGGGATGCTGCCGCCCGCCATCGGCTGTGTCGACCCGCACGACCTGCTCACCGACGACCGGGCCACCCTGCGGGTGCTGCGCAAGGCCGAGGCCTGGCCCGAGGACCAGGAACGACGGGCCGGCATCACCGCCATGGGCTTCGGCGGGATCAACACCCACGTCGTCCTCGACAAACGGGTGTCCGGGCGGCGTGCACCGCTCAGCCGCCGCGCCACCACCCTCGCGGGCTCGCTCCAGGACAGCGAACTGCTCCTGCTGGACGGGGAGTCACCCGCGGCCCTGCGCGAGCGGATCAGCCAGGTGGCCGACTTCGTGCCGCGGCTCTCGTACGCGCAGGTCGGCGACCTCGCCGCGACGCTGCAGCGCGAATTGCGTGAACTGCCCTACCGGGCGGCCGCGGTCGTCTCCTCCCCGGAGGACGCCGAACTGCGGTTGCGCCGACTGCTCGAGGCCGTCGACGCGGGTGAGACCAGCCGGTTCTCCCCCGACGGGCGCGTCTTCCTCGGCCGGGCCGGGGAGGACGCCCGGATCGGCTTCCTCTTCCCCGGCCAGGGCTCCGGCCGGAGCACCGGGGGCGGCGCGCTGCGCCGTCGCTTCCCCGAGGCCGCCGGCGTCTACGACCGGGCGGACCTGCCCGCCACCGGCGACATGGTCGCCACCGACGTGGCCCAGCCGCGGATCGTCACCGGTTCGACGGCCGGTCTGCGGGTGCTGGAAGCGCTCGGCCTGGAGGCGGACGTCGCCGTGGGCCACAGCCTCGGTGAACTGTCCGCCCTGCACTGGGCGGGCGCCCTGGACGACCGGGAGCTGCTCGACGCCGCCCGGGTGCGCGGACAGGCCATGGCCGAGCACGGCGCCTCGGGCACGATGGCCTCGCTCGCCGCCGGGCCGGAGCGGGTCACGGTCCTCACCGACGGGCTGCCCGTCGTCGTCGCCGGGTACAACGGCCCCGAGCAGACGGTCGTGGCCGGACCGGTGGCGGACATCGAGACCATGGCGGCCAGGGCCGCCGAGGCGGGAATCACCTGCACCCGGCTCGCGGTGTCCCACGCCTTCCACTCACCGCTGGTCGCGTCGGCGGCCGACTCCTTCGGGCAGTGGCTCGACAGCGCCGGTCTCGGGCCGGTGAAGCGCCGGGTCGTCTCCACGGTCACCGGCGGGGAACTCGACGCGGAAACGGACCTGCCCGAGGTGCTGCGCCGGCAGATCACCGAACCGGTCCTGTTCAGCCAGGCTGTCCAGGTCGCGGCCGACGAGGTCGACCTGTTCGTCGAGGTCGGTCCCGGAGGGGTGCTCAGCTCGCTCACCGCCGCCGCGACCGGTGTGCCGTCCCTCGCGGTGAACACCGACGACGAGTCCCTGCGCGGTCTCCTCCAGGTCGTGGGCGCCGCCTACGTGATCGGCGCCCCGCTGATCCACGAACGGCTGTTCCAGGACCGGCTCACCCGGCCCCTGCAGATCGGTGCCGAGTTCAGTTTCCTGACCAGCCCCTGTGAAACGGCTCCGCAGGTCGAGCTGCCCGCGGTCCCGGCCGTGTCGCGGCCGGTCGAGGACGGCGCCGGCACCGTCGCGGACGCGGGCGACGCGGCGGGGGAACCGGTCCTGGAAGTGGTGCGGGCGCTGGTCGCCGAACGCGCCGAGCTGCCGGCCGAACTGGTCGCCGACGACAGCAGCCTCCTGGACGACCTGCACATGAGTTCGATCACAGTCGGCCAGATCGTCAACCAGGCCGCCACCAAGCTCGGCCTCGCCGCCGCCCACGTGCCCACCAACTTCGCCACCGCGAGCGTGGGGCAACTCGCCGAAGCCCTCGAATCGCTGGCACGGAACAGTGGTCCGAACGACACGGCCGCACCCGTCGTCGCGGGCGCGGCCGCCTGGGCCAGGGCCTTCGCCGTGGACTTCGACGAGCTGCCCGTCCCACCGGCCGCACCGGGACAGACCGGCGGCGCCTGGAAACTGTTCGCCGACGGCGACCACCCCTTCGCCGCCCGGCTGAAGCAGGCACTCGAAGAAGCCGAGGTCGGTTCCGGCGTGCTGGTCTGCCTGGCCCCCGACTGCCCGCAGGAGCACGTCGAACAGGCCCTGAACGGTGCGAAGGACGCCCTCGCGGGCGACCGCGACCGCCGCTTCGTCCTGGTGCAGTCCGGCCGTGGCGCGGCCGGACTCGCCAAGACCCTGCACCTGGAGGCCCCGCACCTGAGGACGACCATCGTGCACACCCCGGTGTCGTACGAGGCGATCGAGCAGGTGGTGGCCGAGGTCGCCGCGACCACGCGGTTCACCGAGGTCCGCTACGACGCGGACGGCGTGCGCCGGGTGCCGACGCTGCGCGCGCTACCGGTCGTCCCCGAGCGCACCGAGCGCGTCCTGGACGCCTCGGACGTGCTCCTGGTCACCGGCGGCGGCAAGGGCATCACGGCGGAGTGCGCCCTGGCGCTGGCCAAGGACAGCGGAGCCGGCCTGGCCCTGCTCGGCCGCTCCGACCCGGCCGAGGACGCCGACCTCGCGGCGAACCTGAAGCGCATGGCCGACAGCGGGGTGAGCTTGGCCTACGCCGCCGCCGATGTCACCGACCCGCGGAAGGTACGCGCCGCGGTCGACGAACTCACCGCGGAACTGGGACCGGTCACCGCGCTGATGCACGGCGCGGCCCGCAACGAGCCCGGATCGCTGGCCTCGCTGGACATGGACGCCGTCCGCTCCACCCTCGCCCCGAAGGTCGACGGACTGCGCACCGTGCTCGACGCGGTCGGCGAGGACAACCTGAAGCTGCTCGTCACCTTCGGCTCCATCATCGGCCGTGCGGGACTGCGCGGTGAGGCGCACTACGCCACCGCCAACGAGTGGCTGGCCGACCTCACCGAACGGGTCGCGCACACCCGGCCCGGCTGCCGTGCCGTGTGCCTGGAGTGGTCGGTGTGGTCCGGCATCGGCATGGGCGAAAAGCTCTCCGTCGTCGAGTCCCTTTCCCGCGAGGGCATCACGCCGGTCTCGCCCGACCAGGGCATCGATCTCCTGCTGCGCCTGGTCAACGACCCGGACGCGCCGGTGGTCACGGTCATCAGCGGCCGTACGGAAGGCATCGAGACCGTACGCCGTGACCTGCCGCAGCTGCCGCTGCTGCGGTTCATCGGCAACCCGCTCATCCGCTACCACGGCGTCGAGCTGGTCACCGAGGTCGAGCTGAACGCCGGCACCGACCCCTACCTCGCCGATCACCTCCTGGACGGCAACCTGCTGCTGCCCGCGGTGATCGGCATGGAGGCGATGGCCCAGGTCGCGTCCGCCGCCACCGGCTGGGCGGGCGTCCCGGTGTTCGAAGGGGTCGAGTTCCTGCGGCCCATCGTGGTCCAGCCGAACGGCACCACCCGGATCCGGATCGCCGCCACGGTCACCGGATCCGCCACGGTCGACGTGGCCGTCCGGGCCGAGGAGACCGGCTTCGTCGCCGAGCACTTCCGGGCCCGTCTCCTCTACGGCGGCGCGGCCGTCCCCGACGGCCCGCCCGAGCAGGTCGACCCCGCGGTCCCGGCGGCCCCGCTCGACCCGAAGACGGACCTTTACGGAGGCGTCAACTTCCAGGGCGATCGCTTCCACCGGCTGCGCCGCTTCCACCGGGCGGCGGCCCGGCACGTGGACGCGGACGTCTCCGTCCAGGCCTCGGGGAACTGGTTCGCCGGCTTCCTGCCCGGCACGCTCCTGCTCGCCGACCCCGGCATGCGCGACGCCCTGATGCACGGCAACCAGGTCTGCGTCCCCGACGCCACCCTGCTGCCGTCCGGCATCGAGCGGCTCCACCCGCTCGGCTCCGCCACCGACGTTCCCGGCGAACTGCGCTACTGCGCCTCCGAGCGGTACCACGAGGGCGACACCTATGTGTACGACATCGTGGTCCGCGCCCCCGACGGCACCGCCGTCGAGCGCTGGGAGGGCCTGACCCTGCATGCCGTGCGCAAGACGGACGGCTCGGGTCCGTGGGTGGCGCCGCTGCTCGGCTCCTACCTGGAGCGGGCGCTCGAGGAGGTGCTCGGCACGCACGTCGCCGTCGCCGTCGAGCCGTACGGGGGCGACGGCACGGAGCAGCGCCGGGCCAGCACGGCGGCCGCCGTGCAGCGAGCCGTCGGTGCCCCGGAGGAGGTCCGCTACCGCCCCGACGGCCGCCCCGAGCTGGCGGGCGGACGGCGGATGTCGGCGGCGCACGCCCTGGGCGTCACCCTCGGCGTGGTCTCCGACACCGCCGGGCAGACCGTGGCCTGCGACGTCGAAGCGGTGAACGTCCGTACCGAGGCCGCGTGGGAGGGTCTGCTCGGCGAACACGCCCCGCTGGCCGCCCTCGTGGCCAAGGAGACCGGCGAGGCGCCCGACACCGCCGCCACCCGTGTGTGGAGCGCCGTCGAGTGCCTGAGGAAGGCCGGGGTGATGGCTGCGGCCCCCCTGACCCTGGCTCCGTGCGACAAGGCGAACTGGGTGGTCATGGCCGCGGGCGACCTGCGGATCGCGACCTTCGTCACGGCACTGCGCGACGCGGCGGAGCCCGCCGTCTTCGCGGTGCTCGCGGGGAGCGGTCCCGACTCCTCGGGGCGGCCGTAGCCGTGGGAGGCCGCCCCGAACACCGTCACGCGGTCACGGGTGCGCGGTCCGGCCTGTCCGGAACCGCGGACCACGTGCACCTCCTCCGCCGGCGGGGGGACGCCCGGACCGGTCCCCCCGCCGACCGGGACCCGGCGTCCCCACCGGCGCACCGGGGCAGCCGGAGCCCATCACACCGCGGACGGAGCGCGAGCCGCCCGCCGGGATCAGGGCCTCCGGCGAGTCGTCAGGCCGGCCGTGGCCGCACAGAGCCCGGCACCACGTTCCACCACACCGAGGTGACGGACGGCGCGGAGACACCGGCGGCACGGAGCGGGCGGCGGCCCGCCCGTGTGCGCGGACCGGGGTCCTCCGTCGTACCGACACCGATCCCCGACGTGCCGGCGCGGGCGCCGGCGCCCTACGCGGTGGCCGGACCCCGGCCGCCGGCAGGGAGGCAGACATGACTCTCCTGGTGGCTCCGTCCGAGGAGCCGGTCGATCTCGAAGACGGGAAACAACTGCGCGGAGCTTTCGGAGCGTTCCCCACCGGGGTCACCGTGGTGACCGTCGGCGGGGACGCTCCCCGGGGCATGACGGCGAACTCGTTCACGTCCGTCTCCCTGGAGCCGCCCCTCGTGCTGGTCTGCGTCAACAGGGACGCCGTCATGCACCGCCGCCTCGAACAGGCGGCCACGTTCTCGGTGTCCGTGCTCAACGCCGGCCAGGAGTCCGTGGCGCGGCACTTCGCCAACCGCTCACGGCCGGCCGGCGCCGGGCAGTTCGCCGCGGTCGGCTGGGTGCCGGGCCGGGGGAGCGACGCCCCGCTGATCGCCGGTGCCGTGGCCCAGCTCGAGTGCGAGAAGTGGCGGGTGTACGACGGCGGTGACCACACCATCTTCCTCGGCAGGGTGCTCGCGGCAGCCAGGTGCCCGGGTCACGAGGCGCTCCTCTTCCACAACGGCAGGTTCCGCCAGGCCGCCCCCGAGCCGAGTGAAGGCAGGGCAGCATGACCGTGCACCCACCCGGGCCTGCCGCCAAGGACCTGCCGGGACTGCTGAGGAAACTGGCCGTGGACCGGCTCGGCCTGATGAGGGACGCGGCCGCCCTCGGCGACGCGGTCCGCGTCTCCATGGGTCCCAAGAAGCTCTACGTCTTCAACCGGCCCGACTACGCCAAGCACGTGCTGGCGGACAACGCCGCCAACTACCACAAGGGCATCGGGCTCGTGGAAGCCCGGCGCATCCTCGGCGATGGCCTGCTCACCAGTGAGGGCGAGGTGTGGAGGGCCCAGCGCAGAGTGGTGCAACCCGCGTTCAAGCCGGGCCGCATCGCCCAGCAGGCGGACGTCGTGGCGGAGGAGGCCTCGAAACTGGTGGCCCTGCTGCGCTGTCACGAGGGCGCCGGCCCCGTCGACGTCCTGCGCGAGGTCACCGGGCTCACCCTCGGGGTGCTCGGCCGGTCCCTGCTCGACAGCGACCTCGGCGCGCACGAATCCGTGGCGCACTCCTTCGAGGCGATCCAGGACCAGGCCATGTTCGAGATGGTCACCCAGGGCCTGGTGCCGAGCTGGCTGCCCACCCGGGGGCAGCGCAATTTCCGCAGGGCACGCCGGGAACTGCACGACGTGGTCGACTCCCTGCTGGCCGACCGCGCCGCGCGCATGGCCGACGGGGAGGAAGCCGACGACGCGCTGTCCCGGATGATCTGGGCGGCACGCCGGAACTTCGGCCCGGAGGCGGCCCGCGACCGACTGCGGGAGGAGTTGGTCACCCTGCTGCTCGCCGGGCACGAGACGACGGCGAGCACCCTCGGGTGGACCCTGCATCTGCTCGACCGTCATCCCGAGGCACGGATGAGGGTCCGCGAGGAGGCCGTGCGTGTCCTGGGCGGGCGCAACCCGGAGGTCGACGACCTGCACCGCCTCACCTACACCACCATGGTGGTCCAGGAGGCCATGCGGCTCTATCCGCCGGTCTGGGTGCTGCCGCGCGTCGCCCAGCAGGACGACGAGGTCGGCGGCTACACCGTCTCGGCCGGGGCGGATGTCCTGGTCTGCCCCTACATCATGCACCGCCACCCGGACCTGTGGGACGCCCCGGAGGACTTCGACCCCGAGCGGTTCGAACCGCAGCGGGTCGCCAGGCGGCCGCGGTACGCCTACATCCCGTTCGGCGCAGGACCGCGGTTCTGCGTCGGCAGCAACCTCGGCATGATGGAGGCGGTCTTCGTCACGGCGCTGGTCACCCGCGACCTGGAGCTGCGCACCGTGCCCGGGCACGAGGCGGTCGCGGAGCCCATGCTCTCCCTGCGGATGCACGGCGGTCTGCCGATGACGGTCCGTCCGGTGCAGTGAGCTCCGGGCGACGGCGGCCGGGGCGGGCCGGCCACGGGACACGGTGGCCGGCCCGCCCCCTCGGCGTGCGTGTGCGGAACGGTTCGGGGAGGACGGTCGTGATGGGTCAGAGGCCGGTCCGTTGCTCCGGAGCGGCGGTCACGTCCAGGATCGCGAGCAGCAGCGGCGGGTCCAGTGCGTCCTGTGGGCGCAGGGTGATCTCGGTCGGCTGCAGCAAGGCGCCCGGGCGCACCGTCACCGGGCCGCACCGTCCGACGGAGAGCAGGCCGGGGGTGGGCCGGCCGAAGAGTTCGTCCTCGTGGCTGTAGGGCACGGAGTGGACCAGGACGTGCCAGGTGCCGCCCGGAACGTCCTTCAGTTCGAAGGCGCCGGGTCCGTCGAGGATCGTCCAGCGTGCGGGGCGGCCCTGGCGCACACAGCTCGGGAACAACCCGACGAAGATCCGGCCGAGCGCCGCACCGGGCGAGAGCACGACCCGGCCGCGCAGCGACATGCTGTGCGCCACGGCCGGGGCGACTGCCGTCGTGGCGGGTAATCCCGGTGAGGAACCGTCGAGCTCGCGATAAGCGCGCGGCGAGATCCCGACACAGGCTTTGAAACGCGAGCTGAAGGTGCCGACGCTGCTGTAACCGACCAGGCTGCTGATATCAGCCACACTGAAATCCGTGTCCCGTAGGAGTCTTTTCGCTTCCTGCATCCGCAGGGCGGAAAGGAAACGCCCCGGAGAGGTCCCCGTCGCTTCCCTGAATATCCGGGTGAAGTGGAATTTGCTGAACATCGCGGTGCGCGCCAGGTCATCGATCGTCAGGTCCTGGCCGAGATTGATGTGCATATAGCGGATGACTCGGCGGACAGCGTGCTCGACGGTGGTCGTGGTCACCGTAACCCTCCGGGGTGGCGCGGCGTCAACGCCGAATTGGCTGAGTCGTGCTTGGCCGTGCCGCGGCTGTCGACGGCGTGCCTGCGCCGGGACATGTCCTCGGCGAAGCGGCGCCAGGCGTCCGAGCAGTGCCGGGCGAGTTCGGCCACGGGTTCGGTGGCGTGCGGGGGGACCGCGCCCGCGCGCTTCTGCCAGGCCTCGTCGACGATGAAGTGGGTGTGCAGCCAGCGGACGAAGTCGCGTCCGCTGTCCGAGTGGCGCAGGGACGGGTCGTTGGCCAGGTTGCGCAGGCTCTCCAGGGGGCCGCGTGAGCGGGGGGACACCGGGCTGCCCTGCGGGGTGCGCGCGGGCACGGCGGCGCGGGGGCGGTCCGGGACGGCGGGGGCGGCTTTGCGGGGCACCTCGGCCGTACGGGGCACCTCGGCCGCACGGGGCACCTCGGCCGTACGGGCCGGCGTGCTGCGCGCGGCGGCCCGTACGGGCTTGCTCTGCCGTCCGGGCGGAACCGGGTTCTCGCCGCGGAGAAGCCGGCGTCGCACGTCGTGCGCGGTGCCGAGCGAGAGGCCGGTCTCCTTGACGACGGCCCGCAACGACAGCTCGGGATCCCTCGTCATCAGTTCGGCGGCGTGGAGGCGCTCGGCGGTGCGGTCAAGGGGGTGCGACTTGCCGTCGGCGCCGGTGCGCGTGTTCAGCGCGGGAGATCCCGCGGTTGAACACCCCCGGACCGATGCCACGGTCTTCGCGTCGAGTCCCGCGTAAGCGGCCACGGCCCGGTCCGACAGGCTCGGGTGCGAGGCGAGGATCCGCCAGGCGGCCGTCTTGCGCTCGGCCACGGACAGGGGCAGGCCGTTTGCGATGTTCGCCGTCACCGAGCGCAGGAAGACCTGGTCCTCGGCGCCGTCGAAGTACTGGACCTCGACGGTGTCGAGGCCCCGCAGCACGGCGGCACCGATGCGGTGCATGCCGTCCACCACCCGCAGGGTGGGGCGGTGCACGAGCACGGGCGGCAGCAGCGGGTAGATGGCGGAGAGCCGGCGCACGTGAGCCTTGTCGATGCCCTTCAGGCGCGGCGAGTCCGCGGGGACGAGGTCGTCGATCCGCACGCGGTGCGTGGTGCGCGCGGAGTGCTCCGGTACGGGCTGTGAATCGCCGACGCTTTTCACGTTTCCTCCAACATGAGACCGAGATGCACTTCCGCAAGCGCGGATGCCAGCGCAGAAGAATGTCACGTGCGGCTGAGGAATGTATCCGGAGGGGCAGCCTAGTGACCGTGAGTCAGGCGAAAGGAATCCTGCGGAACCGACGCGTCAACTCTGGGTAGTTCAATTCGCTCCCGCTGCTACTTCGGGCAGTTGCTTGAACGCACCGAATCGACGTAACTTCCTTTTACGCCGCAAGGGCGCTCCCCCACAAAGCGGCAGAATGGAGGCCGAGGTGAGTAACCATGGGACGCATGTGGCGCTCGATGGTGAGTACCGCACCATGACCCTCGAGGCGTACGCGGACACCATCGTCCCGGGAGAGAAGCGCTGGGCCGGGGACCGGGCCGTCGCCGGTGTCGCCACCGGCGGCGGCGCGGTCCAGGCCGGTGCGCTCGACCTGCTCGCCTGGGATGCCACCGGGATCCACGACGGACTCGACGAGCTGGCTCGGCTGCTGAACGACCACACCGAGGCCTACGCGAAGGAGCGGGACCTCACGCTCGACCAGGACGTGCCCCCCTTCGTGGCCCTGGCGTACGAGGACCGGGCCGAGCTGGTTCTGCGGTTGACGAAACCCGGTCACCCGGAGAAGGAGTTCTGGGTGATGCTCTCGCTCTTCTGCAACATGGCCTTCGACTCGGCGGCGCACCTGCCGACCGCCCGAGCAGTCGAGGAAGGCCACCCCGGCCTCACCGCGATGGGCATCGGCAGGCCCGACCCGGACGGTCTGTACCGCTTCCGCGACTTCGGCTACGGCCGCGCGTTCGCCCGACTGCACCCCGACACGACGTCCACCGGGAGTCCCGCATGACCGGCACAGCCGAACGTACGGACGTACTCGTCATCGGCAGTGGCTTCGGCGGCGCGATCGCCGCGTACCACCTCGCCGCAGGCGGCGCCGAGGTCACCGTCCTGGAACGCGGTCCCTGGCTGGAGAGCAGCGAGTTCGAGCACGACTACAAGCTGGGTTCCTCCTACACCCGGGCCTTCGACTTCACGGTCGGCGACGGGATGAGCGTCCTCGGCGGCAACTGTGTCGGTGGTGGCAGCGTCGTCTACTTCGCCGCGATGCCGCGGGCGCCCCGCTTCGTCTTCGAACGGCACGGTTCCATCGGCCGGCGGATGTGGCCCGGAGCCATCAACCGCGACACCCTCGACCCCTGGTACGACCGGGTGGCCGAATCGCTGTCCATCACCAAGCAGGAGTGGAGCGACGTCAGTTACGCCGGCGGACTGTGGGCGGCGGCCTGCGACCACGCCGGACGGACCGCCAACCCGCTCCCGGTCGCCGTCGACAACTCCAAGTGTGTCAACTGCAACTTCATGATGGCCGGTTGCCGCTTCGAGGCGAAGCAGTCCCTGCTGGTCAACTACCTGCCCGCGGCGCTCGCCCACGGCGCCGAGATACGGCCGCTGCACGAGGTGCAGCGGATATCGCGGACCGCCGCCGGCGACTACCGCGTGCACTTCGACATCGTGGACGACGAGGACTACCGCATCCACGTGGGCAACGGGACGATCGAGGCCAAGATCGTGGTCCTGGCGGCGGGCGCCGGCGCGACACCGGTCATCCTGCAGCGCAGCGAGGCCGCGCTCGGCACCATGCCCCGGTCGGTGGGCCGGTACTTCTCGGGCAACGGCGAGCGGCTCAACACCGCCGTCATCGACGAGGACAAGGCCGCCGAGCTCCTGGGCCTGGACCGCGGGAACGGACTCGCCTACGCCGCCAACCACATAGGCAAGGGCCCCACGGTCGCCAACTGGGACCGGCTCGACGGATCCCTGCCCGAGTACTCCCGCTACTCCTTGGAACAGCTCTACTTCCCGCCGGGCCTGGGGACGATCCTCGCCCAGGTGGCCGATGCCACGGGACCGACCTGGTTCGGTCCCGAGAAGAAGGAGATCCTCAGGCGCTGGACCTCGTGGCTCACCATCTTCACGATGATCGAGGACGACAACGAGGGAGTCTTCGGCCCGCCCCCCGCCACCGGCAACGCCCACCGCATCTCGCAGCAGATGCTCGGCAGGGGAAGCCTCCGGTACGAACCCACCCACCACACGTGGAGCGCCTGGAAGAAGTCCGACGCCGAGGTCAAGGAGATCCTGGAGAAGGACGGCCTGGCCAAGGTGATGCCCTGGACCAACGACCTGATCGGCGCTTACACGGTGCACCCCCTCGCCTCCTGCCGCATGGGAGACGACCCGCAGACCTCCGCGCTCGACGACCGCAACGAACTGCGCGGCCACCCCGGCATCTTCGTCACCGACGGCTCGGCCGTTCCGGGTGCCCTGACCGTGAATCCGGCCATGACCATCGCCGCGCTCGCCGAGCGCGCGATCCCCGGGATCGTGCGTGCGGCCCAGCGCAAGGGCGTCGCCGTGACCTACGGCGCGCCGGCGCCCGATGGATCCCGCAGCGCGCGCAGGAACGTCCTGCCGCTGCTGCCCTCGCTCACCGGCAGGTGACCCTCCCCCACCGGGTCCCGGCACCACCGCACCCGGGCGGTTCCCACGTGCCCGCGACGCGGGGACCGCCCGGGGCGGACCTCTCCACCGAGTGGGTTGCTTGAAGCAACACACCACGTCACACACCACGCACAGCGAACGAGGGGTGAACACCATGTCCGACTACTTCGAGTACCGCCACACCGTCGGTTTCGAGGAGACCAATCTGGTCGGCAACGTCTACTACGTGAACTACCTCCGGTGGCAGGGCCGCTGCCGGGAACTCTTCCTCAAGCAGCGGGCGCCGGCGGTGCTGCGCGAGGTGCAGGACGACCTCAAACTGTTCACGCTGAAGGTGGACTGCGAGTTCTTCGCCGAGATCACCGCCTTCGACGAGCTGTCGATCCGGATGCGGCTGGCCGAGCTGGGCCAGACCCAGCTGGAGTTCACCTTCGACTACGTCAAGGTGGCCGAGGACGGCGGTGAGGTCCTGGTCGCCCGCGGCAGGCAGCGGATCGCCTGCATGCGCGGCCCGAACACCGCGACGGTCCCGTCCCTCATCCCGGGCGCACTGGCCCGGGCCCTGGAGCCGTACACGACCCGGACCACCGTTCAGACCCTCCCGCTGGCCGGTCACGCCGCCTAGCGCCCTTCTCTCGGCCCGGTGGGTTGCTCCAAAGGACCCGCTCGGCTTCGGTAACACCCCTCCCGCAGGACTCGCCACACGAGTGAGTCCTTCTCTCCGGACCAGTGGGTTGCTTCAAAAAACCCGCCCCCTCACAGGCAGAGGAGCAAGAGAATGACCGCCCTGAACGACGTGCTCAAGGACCTGTCCGCCGAGATCGACGAGGTCGCCCGTCTGGTCGAGAACATCGACGACGACGCCTGGAACGCCCCGACTCCCGCCCCCGGCTGGACCGTCGCGGACCAGATCGCCCATCTGACCTTCGTCTTCACCCTGGCCAGGGCCGCCGCCGCCGACCCGGAGGGCTTCAAGGCCATGACCTCCGGGGCCGCGAAGAACTTCGACGGCGCCGTCGACTCCGCCCTGAAGCAGTTCAACTCCTTCCCGCCCGAGGAGCTGCTCGCCCGCTTCCGAGCCGGTGGGGACGCCTCGGTGGAGGCGCTCGGCCGGGTGCCGGAGAACTCGTTCGTGCCGTGGCTGGTCAATCCGCTGCCGCCGGTCGTCCTCGCCTGCGCCGGGATCATGGAGCTCTTCGGCCACGGACAGGACATCGCCGACACGCTCGGCGTCCGCAGGGAGCCCACCGGCCGTCTGCTCCACCTGGTCAACTTCGCCTGGCTGACCCGCGACTTCGGCTACGAATCCCACGGTCTGACCCCGCCCTCCGAGCACTTCCGCTTCGAACTCACCGCCCCCTCCGGCGAGCTGTGGACCGTCGGCCCCGAGGACGCCGAGCAGACGATCAGCGGCCCCGCCCACGACTTCTGCCTCCTGGTCACCCGCCGCCGGCACCGCGACGATCTCGCCCTGACGGCGACCGGTGCCGACGCGGAGCAGTGGCTGGACATCGCCCAGGCCTACCGCGGTCCGCACGGCGAGGGCCGGCAGCCGGGCCAGTTCGCGGACTCGGCGGCGTGAGCGGGACGAACCGCACGGACCGGGCGGCCGGGGCGTAGCGCGGACCCGCGGCCGTCCCGACGGCCGGAGGCCGCCGCGTCGGGGGACCGCGCCGGTCACGCGGTCCCGCGGCCCGCCCCGGGACACGCATCCTCCCCCTCCCCGCCGCCCCGGGCCCCGCCGCCCGCACCCACCCGAGACAGAAGCTCGCCAAGGAGGAGACCATGACCAGTACCGGCCTGCGGCGCGTCACGGTGATCGGATGCGGACTGATCGGTACGTCCATCGCACTCGCACTCACCCGGGCCGGAGTCGAAGTGGCCCTGGAGGACCGTGACCGAAGTGCCCTGGACCATGCCCGCCGCAGGGGAGCCGGGCGGGAGCTGACCCCGGCCACACCGCCCGCGGACCTCGTGGTGATCGCCACCCCGCCGGCCACCGTCGCGGACGCCCTCTACACGGCGCAGGCCCGCGGACTCGGCCGCGCCTACACCGATGTCGCCGGGACCAAGAAGATCATCTGGGCGGAGGCCGAGATGCGCGGCAGCGACCTGATGGGCTACGTCCCAGGGCACCCCATGGCGGGCCGGGAGCAGTCCGGCCCCGGCGCGGCACAGGCGGACCTGTTCGCCGGGCGGCCGTGGATCCTGTGCCCGTACCCCACCGTTCAGCCGGAAGCCCTCGAGGCGGTCGACGCGCTGGTGTCGCTGTGCGGAGGGCGCCGCCGGGACATGACGCCCGAGGAGCACGACGAGGCCGCCGCCGTGGTCTCGCATGTCCCCCAGCTCGTCTGCTCCGCGCTGGCGGCTCAGCTCGCCGATGTCGACCGCGAGGTCCTCGCGCTCGCCGGCGCCGGTCTGCGGGACACGACGCGCATCGCGGGCAGCGACCACCGGATGTGGAGCGACATCTTCGCCCAGAACCCGGAGGCGGTGGCCGACGTGGTGGACCGCATCGCCGGGCAGTTGTCCGCCGTGTCGAGCGAGTTGCGGGACCGCGGCAGTGACGGGTCGACCCTGGTCTCCGCTCTCCTCGGCCGTGGGAACCTCGGCCGGACCGCCCTGCTCGAGGCCGTGGCGACCGGCGGGGCGCCGGAGACGGCGCGTGACGGTGGCGTCGCCGCGGTGCGCGAGGACTCCGCGGACCCGGCGGAAGGCACTGCTGCCGGGGCCCGAGGAGAACCCCTACCCGCCGACGGAGGAGCGGCGCGTGAGGAAGCGGCCGTCGACGAAGCCGCCGACGTGGGACGGGCTCCGGCCGCCGCGGGACCCGCCACCGGCGCGGGGGTCCGGGATCCGGGCGGAGCCCATGGGGGGCGGTCGCCCGAGGACCCCGAGGGCCCCGAGGACGAGGCGGAGCGTCCGGGACTGGACGGGTGGATCCTGCCGCTCTCCGGCAACCGGTCCGCTCCCGCGCACCCCGCACCCCGCCGTACGCAGCACGGGCCGTTGAGGATGCGTCCCGGCAGGCCGTCCGGACCGGCCCCGCGCATCCACCGGTTCGCCGGCTGAGCGCGGCGGGCCGCCCCGAGCGCCCCGCGCCGTTCCGGGACGAACGGCGCGGGGCACTCCCGCACGGGACCGGCGAACGGATCGCGTGCGCGGCCGCACGCGGGGGACGCCGTCGCACCAGCCGCTGCGCGCCGGGCACCACTCGGGGCAAGATCCGCGGGACGGATGCCCGCGTCACGAGGACGTGTGGGCCGCCTCGAAGCGGCGGCCCACACGGAGCGCGGCCGACAGCGCCGCCCACGACGTCACCTCGATCAGTTCCCGGTCGGTGGGGTGCTGTTCGCGGAAGACCGAGACGTCGGCGTCGGTGATTTGGTAGCAGGCGAACGCGCTGAGCAACGCGAGCCGGGCCGTCGGCCGTTCGGCCGCGGGCAGGCCTTCGACGGCCTCCTCCAGCCAGGCGCGGCGCAGGCCCATGGGGCCGCCGTCCCACGTGGCGAGGCGTGCGCCCAGGAGTTCCCGCACCCGTTCCGGCACCCAGTGCGCCGCGCCCTCCACCGCGCCGGCGGCCCGGCCGAGCGCCGCGGCCACGGTCCCGTTCGGGGCTGCCCATTCGAGACCGGCCGGCAGCGGCGTCCCGGGCAGCAGGTCCAATGACGCGCCGGGCCGCAGCGGGACGGCGCCGGCCGGCCGCATCGACCGCGCGGCCGTACGCAGGATCGCACCGCGCAGGAACCCGGGCGCCCGGTCGGGCACGGGTGAGTCGGCGAGGTAGATGCTGACCATGCGGTTGATGTAGTGGAAGGTGACGGCCACGCCGTAGAGCTCGGGAGCCTCCTGCGGGCCGAACGGCGGCCTGGCGGGCGGTCGTCCCGGTGCCGGACGGAGTCCGCTGGAACGAGCCCAGGCGCCGAGGGCGTCGCGGTCGGCGGCCGGTGGTCCCGGGAGTTCCCGCAGCGTGCTCTGGTGGACGTCCACGCAGTACGGGCAGGAGTTGGCCCGTGACACCTCGGTGGCGACGACCTCCTTGGCCGCCCGGCCCACCCGCCCCTCGACCAGGACGATCTCCCGCAGCAGCAGCCAGCTCGCCGCGAGTACCGGGGGCGCGGGCGAGTGCAGGGCCAGTGGCGGGGCGAGCACCCCGAAGTCCCGCTCGATCTGTGCGTACACGCGGGCCACCGACTCCCCGGCACGCCCCGGAGCGACGGCCCGCACATGCCGCACGTCCTTGAGCGCACCCCGCAGCACCGCTTTGACGACGGGCCTCACGTCACGCACCTCCTGAATCACGCGCGGCCCGGTTCGGGACCGCGTCCGCAACCGCCGGACCACCGGTGCGGCCCGTGACCGGGCCGTGCTCACCGGGGGGCGCCCCCTGCCGCGGCCGGGCGCGCACGGGCGGGCACGGCGAAGTCACCGGCTGCCGCCGTCGGCGTGTACGACCCGGCGGGGGCGCGTGGCCGATCCTCCCCGGTCCCCGCCGTTCGCCGCATCCTCCGGACTGCTCCGGAACGGGGCGCGGACCGCGCGCACCGGGCCCGTGCACGCCGCGGGGTGCCCGTTCGGCCTTCCGTCCCCGGGGACCGGGCCGACCGCGGTACGGATCCGCCCCGGGCCGGCCGGCTGCGCGTCGCTGTCCACGGGGTCGGCCGGGACCGTGCCGGGTGCCTCGGGCGGCCCCCAGAGTTCGGGGGCGAAGGTCCCCTGGCCGACGAACATCCGCACCAGCGCCGTGGCGGCGCTCTGTGCGGCGGACGCGGTGTAGGCGGTGGACGCGCGCGCCGTGGCGCTCAGGACCGCCGCGGCCGGTACTTCGCCGACGGTGCCGGCGGCCGGTGCGCCGGACCCGCCGCCGTAGCCCCCCGGGTCGTCGTTCGCCCCCGGGAATCCTCGCCGACTGTCGCTCATCTTCCTCACCTCTCTCACCAGAGCCGGGCGTCACGTCCGTCGTGCAGCGGGTGGAAAGCGTGACCGGTCTGCTCGCGGTGCCCGGCGCGGCGGGCGGGGAAGCCTCAGCGCGGCACGACATTCCCGTACCGGCCGATCGCCCGCAGCACCTCACCCCGTGCCAGGGCGGTGGCCGTCAGTTCGACGTCCTCGGCCAGGGGACGGTCCACGCCCAGCATCGGCACCAGGGACCGCACGGCGTCGTAGGCCGCCTGCGCCGCCGGAGCGAGGTCGCCGAACCGGCGGGACACATCCACGGCCTGGGCGGCGGCCAGGAACTCCATCGCGAGGATCCGGTTGTTGTTCTCCAGTACCTTCCGCGCCCCGCGGACCGCGACCAGGCCCATGCTGACGACGTCGTGGGCCGTGCCCGTGGAGGGCACGCCCTGCGTACTGGCCGGGCCTATCGTGCGGTTCTCCGCCACCAGGGCGGACGCCGGGAATCGCATCCCGGCGAAGCCGTGGTGCAGCGCCGGGTCGGCGGCGGTGAGGAACGGGGGCAGCCCGTCGCCGGCCCCGGCGTTCAGGACCTGCTGGAACTGCCGCTCGGCCAGGACGCCGAGCTGGACGAGCGCGATTGTCACGAAGTCCAGGGCGAAGGCGACCGGCTGGCCGTGGCCGTTCGCCCCGTGGAACACTTCCTGGTCCGGCAGGAACAGCGGGTCGTCCTGGGCCGAGTTGAGCTCGGTCTCCAGGGTGCTCACCGCCCGGTACAGGGTGTCCCGCACGGCCCCGACCACCTGCGGGACGGCCCGCAGCGAATACGCCCACGGGGCGCGTGACCCGCTCGGTGCACCGCCCGCGGACGGCGCCGTGGCGCCGCCGCGCAGCAGCTCCCGCAGGTTCGCGGCCGTGTCGATCTGTCCCGGATGGGGGCGGGCGAGGTCGTGCCCCGCGGCGAGGCAGTGCTCCGCCGAACCGCCGAGCACCCCGGTCACCAGGGCTGTGGCGACCTCCGCCTGCCGTACCTGGTCGAGCGCCCGCGCCACGACCAGCGAGCCGAGGCCGGTCATCGCGGACGTGCCGCCGATCAGCGCCCGGCCCTCCTTGAAGCCGAGCCGCAGCGGCCGGACGCCCCGCTCCCGCAGGACCTGCGCCGTCTCCACCCGCTTGCCGTCCAGCAGGACATGCCCCTCGCCGATCAGGGTGCCCGCGACATGGGCCAGGGGCGTCGTGTCCCCTCCGGCACCCAGGGAACCGATTTCGGGGACGGCCGGTGTGAGCCCGCCGTTGAGATACGCGGCAAGGCGCTCAAGTATCACGGGACGCACCGCGGAGTATCCCTTGGCCAGTGAGTTCAGCAGGGTCACGACGACGGCCCTGGCCTCATCCGAGGCGAACAGGGGTCCTACGCCCGTGCTGTGACTGCGGATCAGGTTGGCCTGGAGTTCGCCCGCCTCGTCGACGCCGACCCGCACCGCTCCGCCGCGGTCGAAGGACGTCACTCCGTCGACCGGCACGTCCCGGCGGACGAGGTCCTCCAGGGCCTGCCTACTGGCGCCCGCCCTGGCCACCGCGCTCCGGCTGAGGCTCACCGCCGCGCCCTCTTCGGCGACCCGGCGCACCGCGCCGACGGTCAGGGTCTCGCCGTCGACGAAGACGGGGACAACGTCGCTCTGAAGCACGGACAACGCCTCACTCCCTGCATCGTGCCGCCGCTCCCGGCGGACCCGGGAGCGGCTGCCTCGCCCTGCCGGTCGCCGGACCCGGCCGGGCGGCGTCGGACCGGACCGCGCTCCCCGGCCGCGACAGTCCATTCTCGGCCTCGCCCCGATCCGGCCGCGTCTCCTTCCGTGCGCAGTCGGAGCGGGCCTGCGTGCCCGGTGGACGAAGAACCCGGCGCGGTGACCTCCCCCGGAACACGGTCCGGCCGCCGCGCGGGTCTCCTCGCCGCGCGGGGAACCCGGTACGGCAGCCGGTGGGGGTGCGGGCGTGCCCCGCCGTGTTTCCGCCCCGGTGCCGTGCGCGGTCAGGCCCTGACGCCCGGCACCTTGCCGCGGGACTTGAGCAGGCACTCCGCGGCGATCCGCCAGATCGTCGCCGCGAGGTCGATGTTGGAGGACTCCTGGGCCCGCAGAGCGAGCCGCTGCAGCCCGGCCACGCCCGCGTCCTCGTCGCCCTCGAGGATGCGCAGCTGGTTCTCCAGGACCTCGAGCCTGATCCGGCTCCGGTAGGACATCCGCCGGTCGGACCGGCCGAGCCGGTCGAGCAGGGCCCGGGCGTCCTCGAACCTGCCCTCGTGGAAAGCGAGGTGGGTTCTGAGGGCGGTCAGCTCGTGCTCTATCGCGGAGGTGCCGCAGAAGGGCAGCGCCGCCTCCGCGTCCTCGATGTACCGCTGGGCGACCTCTGGTTCGGGCGGGAACTTCTGCAGGTGCAGATCGGCCGCGATGAGCCGCAACCGCAGCCACAGCGTCACGTTCTCCCCGCTGCCGAACCGGTCGAGGGCCTGCTCCAGGAGCTCCTGCGCGGGCCCGAAGTCGCCTTGGCGCACCCGCACGGCGACCACGGTCCACATGGCCTCGGCCCACAGCGCGTCGCTGCGGCCCTCGACCAGGACGGCCAACTCGTCGGCGTGCTGCCGGGCGTCCGGCAGCCTGCCCGCCTCCGCCTCCACGGAGACCAGGACGAGCAGGACCGCGGCCAGGTCCTGGGCGGACAGCTCGTTCTCCCGGGCCAGGCGGTGGGCGGTGGCTGCCGCGTCGGCGGCCGGGGCGATCTCGCCCGCCGTGCGCAGCGACCTGGCGAGCCGGGTCAGCGCTCTGCAACGCAGTTCGGCCAGACCGGTCTCCTCGCTGAGCACGACGAGCTCGTCGAGGTAAGCGCGCTCGGCGGCGTTCTCACCGTGCCGGCGCTTCCACTCGGCGAGCCGCCACAGGGCCTGCCAGCGCAGCATCGGGTCCTGCGTCCGAGCCGACTCCAGTGCCTCGGCGAGCTGCTCGTTGGTCTCGTCCGAATCGAGGGAGGTGGCGATCGACAGAATCCGGGCCAGCGAGGTCGTCCGGCTCTCCTCGAACTCCGAAGGGCCCACCCCCAGCCGGTCGGCCAGGTACGCCACGACGCGATCCGTGGGCTGTCGGGCTCCGGACTCCAGGCGCGACAGGTATCCGGTCGATATGCCGTCACCGGCGAGGGTGGCCTGCGAAAGGCCCCGTTCGGTCCGCAGCTGCTTGAGTCGACGGCCGAAGGATGGCTGTTCCAGCACGTGATTGCCCCAATGGTGGATGGACTGCGGAGGTTCCAGCCGGACCACTTGCCACTAGTGTGTCACAGCTTCCTCACCGGGCGTGCCAAACGACACCGCCCCGCCGCCTTCTTTGGCAAACCCGAGGAGCTCGCAGGCTGCGCCTCTCGCCCACTCGGACCCACCGGGTACTCGCGAAAGCTTGGCAACTGTGTAGGCAAACCATCTGCCAGCACGGACGCCTGTGACGTACGCTGCTTGGCAACATGGGGGTACGGGCGCGCCCGGCCACCGTCGCTCGACGCAGCCGACAGGAGTAGCGTAAATGACCCGTGATCACTCTGAAGCCGCAGGTGCGCCGGCCACCGCGTACGACGCCCCGAGCCCCGCTCACCCCGCCGATCCGGCCTATGACGTGAGGGACTTCATGGTCCGGGCGTGGAGCGAGCTGCTCGGCCGCTCGGACCTCACCGAGCACTCCGACTTCTTCGTCCGCGGCGGCGACTCGCTGCTGATCTCCCGTCTGGTGAGGCGCATCGGGCAGGAGTTCGACGTCACGGTGTCGCTGTACGACATGTCACGGCGGAACCTGGGCGATCAGGTCGCACTGGTGCACCGTGCGCGAGCCGGGGAATGCCGGGAGGGCACGGCCGGTTACCGGCCGACCGCCCGGTGCGAGGGAGGGCACGAGCCGTTCCTGAGACGACCTGCCGACCGAACCCGGGGGACGGACGTCGCGGCCCGGAGGCCCACTTGCGGGGCACCGCGTCCCTGACCTCCTCCGGCCCGTCGCCCGGAGGGGGCCGCAGGCGAGCATCCACGGCGTTCGGCTGTCGCGTTGCCGCCGGTCGCCGCCGGTCCGCGCCGTCCCCCCTCCGCCCCCGCCTCGCGTCCGGACGTGGCGGCCCCCTCTCGCCGACACCGGCCCGCCCACCGTCACCTGCCGCTGCCCGGTCCTCACGGCAGGACCCGACGCGCACCCCCACGATCCGCCCGCGGCGAGGCGCGCCCGGAAACCAGCCCGACGCGGCCTCGGCCCGTTCCGTGCGCCGCCACACCTCCCGCCGCACGGAACGGGCCGTGTGCGCGAGGCAAGATCCCGCCCATACTGGCAAGTTGCCTAAGTTTGACAAGTGTTTGTCAAACGCGAGGTCAGCTCGCTAGTTTCAGCTTCCGAACGAGTACGGAACCCAGCGCCAGCGGTCGCTCCGCTCATCTCCGAGGAGGCCTCATGTGCACCACCCCGCTCACCGTCCGGCACGCCGCCGGCCCGGGCAGCCCCGTCCTGGGAGGCCCCGACGATCCCGGCGAACTGGACTGGCCCTGAGCCGACGAGGGGGTGTGACCGCAGCACCCACGGCCCCGGGCGCGGCAGCGACCGCCCCGCCTCCCCCGGGTGGGGAGCACCGCACTGCTCCCCACGGACCGGGGCGTCCCTCCCGGGCGCGCCGGGTGCCGCCCCGCCCGTGACACCGCACGAGCCGCCCGTCTCCTCACGGGCCCCGGCCCGTCGGCCCCTTCCGGCCGCAGCACGGGCACCCGGACCGCCCCGAAGCACACCCGCAGCCCGATCCACCGTCGCACACCGGGCTCCGCAGCGATCTCCCGGGCACCGGCGGATCCCTCGCCGGGCGTGCGCGCGCCCGGTCCGCCCGCGGACCCGTCCGCGTACCCGCGCCCGGGGCTCGGCCACCGTCGACCGTGTGGCCACCCGTGAGTCGCGCCGCTCGACGAAGCGCTGCGGGCACGGGATGAACACGCGGGTCCTGCCCGCTCCCCGACGAACCCGCGATCCGGCCGCCGCCCGTGCGCAACGACCCGGTCCGGGCGCTTCGAGACGGTTCCGGCGCGTTGCCGCGCCGGAACCGTCGGACGGCCGGGCACGCGCCCCGGTTCCGCCGAGCCGGCCGGCCACGCGTTGCGCATGCCGTTCACGGCACCCCGGAAGATGAGCCGCCCAGGGCTCGCGAGGTGGGATGGGACCGACCTGGAACCGCCTACGCATGAGACCAGGAGGCGATGGCCGGTGAAGGCACTGGTGCTGACGGGCGGATTCGGCGTCCGCCTCCGTCCATTCACGTATTCCACGCCGAAACAGCTCATCCCGCTCGCGAACAGGCCGGTTCTGGAGCACGTGATCACACACATCCGTGAACTGGGTGTGACGGAGATCTGCCTCCTCACCGGTGACTGGACGGAGGCGATCTCCGCGGCCATGGGCGACGGCTCCCGCTTCGGCGTGAACCTCACCTATCTGCGGCAGGACCGGCCGCTGGGCCTGGCCCACGCGGTGCGGACGGCCCGTCCGTTCCTCGGCGACGACGACTTCCTGATGTACCTGGGGGACAACATCCTGGCCGACACGGACGACACGGTCACCGGAATCGTCGAGGAGTTCCGGGAACGGCGTCCGGCCGCCGGCCTCGTGGTGCAGAAGGTGGCGGACCCGCGTGCCTACGGTGTGGCCGAGGTGGACACGGACGGCTCGGTGCTGCGTCTGGTGGAGAAGCCCTCGCAGCCACGCACCGACCTCGCCGTCGTGGGTCTGTACTACTTCACGGCGGCCATTCACGCGGCGACCGAGGCCATCGCGCCCAGCGCCCGCGGCGAACTGGAGATCACCGACGCCGTCCAGTGGCTGATCGGCCGGGGGGACGATGTCGTGGCCCGCCGGTACGACGGCTTCTGGAAGGACGTCGGCCGGGCCGACGACGTCCTGCAGTGCAACCGCCGGCTGCTCGGCGAGCTGCGCACCGACGTCAGGGGCCAGGTCGACGCGGCCAGCGAACTGCACGGCCGGGTCGTCATCGAGCCGGGTGCCCGGGTGGTCCGTTCCCGTATCGAGGGACCGGTGATCATCGGGGCGGGCACGCTGGTCGAAGACAGTTGGATCGGGCCGGGGACCTCGATCGGACACGACTGCGTGGTGCGCGACACCCATGTGTCCGATTCGGTCGTGCTCCAGGGGGCCTACCTCTGCACACCCCGGGGCCTGCGCGGTTCCCTCGTCGGCCGGTTCGCCGCGGTCGGCCCGGGCGAGAAGGGCGACCTGGGCCACCGCCTCGTGATCGGTGACCACGCGCGGATCGAGATGACCGTTGCCTGAGGCCCGGTCCGGTGCGCCCTTCGCACGCCGGTGCTCCGAGCCGGCGCCCCGGCCGGGAGACACCCGTGACGGGTGACCGGGGGCCGCCCGAGGACGCCGGCACGCCGGAGCGCCCCGCCGCGGTGGTGGCCGGTCCGGCGTGCCGTCTCGCGCGCCGCCGCGGCTCCGGCTGCCGCCGGGGAGCGTCGTGATGCCGCGGGACGCCCCGGCGGCCGCCGGGACCGTGGAGCCGGCCGGCACCCGGTGGGTCGGTCCCGATGCCGCGCTCGCCGATGAGCCCGCCGGGTTCTGCTCCCCGTACGGGACGGACGCGGTCGAGGCGGCCGGCCCCGTCCCCGGGGGGAGACGACCGGGCGGGCGTCCCGCGGCCCGGTGCGGCGGTGGGCGGCCCGGTCCCTCACCGAGGACCTGCGAACGGCCGGGCACGCCGCACGACGTGGACATCCGTCCCGCCCGGACGAAGGACCGCGCGGGACACCCGTGCGGCGGCCGGGGCAGGAGGTCACCGGGCGCCGGCCGAAGCGGGGCCCGGGCACATGTCCGAGGTCCGCCGAACGACGCCGGGCGAGCGGCGGGCCACCGGACGATCCGGCTGCCGAGCACACGACGGACGGCTGCCGCCGAAGGCCGCGCACTCGCCGGAAGCCGTCCCGCGAAGTGCCCGGCCGCCCGCGGCGACGCCAAGGCGACGGTTCGCGGCGACGCGCCCGGCCGTCCGGACACGGGCGGCGATGCGTCCGCGCACGCACGGCGTTCCGCCGGCGCGCTCACCGACGCCGCCCGGCCCGGCACCGTGTGCGGCCCCGCTTCCGCGACGACGAAAGCTGGATCTCCGCCTCCAGGCCGTTCGGCCACACGCATACCGATCGTGGCCGGCCCCATGGGCGGAAAACATCACCGAGGAGTTTCTCTGATGGTAGCCCCGGTGGAGTCCCTGGACTCCCACTCGTTGCTCGTCTTCCTGCTCCAGGTGGGCGTGCTGCTTCTCCTGGCCGTAGTGCTGGGCCGCCTCGCAGTGCGCATGGGAATGCCCCCGATCACGGGGGAGCTGACCGCGGGCGTCTTGCTGGGACCCTCGCTGATGGGATGGATGGCCCCGGACCTCTCCGGCTGGTTGTTGCCGGCCGATCCGGCGCAGATCCACCTGCTCGACGCAGTCGGGCAGATCGCCGTCCTGCTCCTGGTGGGGCTCACCGGAGCCGAGATGGACCTCGGCCTGATGCGCCGCCGAGGCCGTACGGCATTGCGGATCAGCCTGTCCGGGCTGATCATTCCCCTCGGACTCGGCATCGCCGTCGGTTACCCGCTGGCGCAGGTGCTCTCCCCCGGTAGGTCCGACACCACGGTCTTCGCGCTCTTCATGGGCGTGGCCATGTGCGTCAGCGCGATCCCGGTCATCGCCAAGACGCTCATGGACATGAATCTCATCCACCGGAACGTGGGTCAGCTGACGCTCATGGCCGGCATGGTCGACGACGCTTTCGGGTGGTTCCTGCTGTCGATCGTCTCCGCGATGGCCGTGGGCGGTCTCGGAGCCGACGACATCGCCCTCACGCTGATGCGCATGCTGCTCGTCCTGCTCCTGGCGGTCGTGATCGGGCGTCCCCTCGTCCGGACCGCCCTGCGGCTCAACGCCGGTTCCCAGGAGCGGATCGTCGCGATCTTCGCCGTGCTGGTCCTGCTCGCCGCATCCGGCACCCAGTCCCTCGGACTGGAAGCGGTCTTCGGGGCGTTCGTCTGCGGCATCCTCATCGGTTCGAACAAGGAGTTCACCGCGGAGCGCACGGCCGGGCTCCGCACCGTCGTCCTCGCCGTGCTGGCTCCGCTGTTCTTCGCGACCGCGGGGTTGAGGGTCGACCTCAGGGCGCTGAGCCGGCCCGAGGTGCTGGCGGCTGCTCTGGCCGTGCTCGTCGTCGCGGTCGTCGGCAAATTCGCCGGGGCCTACCTCGGAGCCCGGCTGAGCCGGCTGAGCAAGTGGGAGGCGCTGGCGCTCGGCGCCGGGATGAACGCCCGCGGTGTCATCGAGATCATCGTCGCGATGGTCGGCCTGCGACTGGGGATCCTGGACACCGCCACGTACACCATCGTGGTCCTCGTCGCCGTGGTGACCTCGATCATGGCGCCGCCACTGCTGCGCCTGGCCATGAACCGCGTCGAGTACTCCCAGGAGGAGCAACTCCGCCTGCACTCGCGGGGCGAGGTCCTCGACGGACAGCGGAGCTGAGGGGCCCCGTGGGCGGGGGCCGCGAGCCGAAAGGGCGGTGACGGCCCCGCCGCGTCCGGGCGCGCGAGCTGCGCGTGGCGGGCGCCCGGAGGATCCCCGCTCCCCGGCCGTCCCGCCCCGCGGACGTGGGTCCGGGCCCGCCGTCCGCGAGGCCGGCGGGCCCGGGGACCCGGGGACCCGGGGACCCGGGGACCCGGGGCGGAACCGTGCGCTCGCCGCCGGACGGGGTGCCGGGGCGCCCGCTCCGCCGGCCGCGGCGGGCGGGTCGCCGTCGACCGGGACAGGGCCGGGAGGCGTCCTTGAGGTTCACCGCGGTGGCGATGCCCCCCGCGCGGGACCGTCCGTCCGGCCGACGCCGCTCCCCGCCGTCCTGCGGAGCGGTTGGCTGCCCGTCCGCAGTGGACGGTGACGGGAAGGAAGGGGGAAGAGGAGACCGCCCGCTCCTTCCCCCGGTTCCCACGCGCGGCTCACCGAAGACCCCGCGGCGGGAACCGGCTCGTGGCGCGGGACCGTCGGCCGGGGCCGGAACCTGTGGAGCGGGGGATCCGTGAGGTACGTGCGCCGTTGTGGGCGCACGGGTCGCGCGGAGGCGTCGGGCCGACGGCGGGACGCGCGCTGTCCTCGCGGCCGCTCGGTGCGCGGAGCCGGGGACGGGTGCGCCGGCGGACCCACCCGCGGATCGAGGCCGCACGGTGCGGCCGTTGCCGGAGAAGTCGGCGGGGCCGACCGGGCGGTCCCGCGGGCACGGCCCGTACACGCGCGGCGTCGGGAGGAGGGACCGGCGCAGTCCGCCGGAGCGGTCCCTCACGGCCGGGGAGGTTCCGGGCCGGCGGTCTCCACGGCGGCCGGGCGCCGGGGGCGTGCTGGGCGGCCGGCAACACCGATGGGCACCCGGCGGGCGCAGCCGGGCCGTTCCCGGCTGCGCCCGCCGGGTGCCGGTGGGCGCCTCTTCACGCGTCGTCGCTGGGTCCGCAGCCGGGTGCCGCACGGTGATCCGTGCGCCTGCGCTGCCGCGTCGCCTCCGAGGGAGAGCCGGGGGCGGCGGCCCCTTCTCACGATCACACGGCCGTGCGCGCGCTGCTTGCCCCGCGGTGCGTGCGGCCGGTGCGGGAAGGGAACGCGCCGGACGGCCGTCAGCCCTTGACCGGGCTGGTCTGGCGGCAGACGACCTTCCAGTCGCCGTCGTGCTTGACGAGCACCCACATCGCCCGGTACTCGTCCTCCGGCGTCCAGGTCTCGGCCGCCTCGGCCACCTGCCCGCCCTGTGTGACGGCGAGCGCGACCTGCGGGGTGAGCAGCCTGACCTCCAGGGGCTCCTCGGGAATCCGCGTGCCGCGGTACTGTTCCTGGAAGGCCTTCTTCAGGAAATCCCTGATCTGCTCACGGCCGGTGAGCTGCTCGTCCCCCAGGAGCAGGCTGCCGTTCTCCGTGAACATGCCGGCGACCGCCTCGGCGTCCTGGGACTCCCATGCGGCCCGGACGCGCAGGGGCGCGGTGTACGCGGCGCCTTCCTCTCCGTTGGAGTACGAACCGTAGTAACCGGCCCACTGCTTGGCCTGGTCGACCAGCGCCGCCGCCTTTGTGGACATGTGTGTTCTCCTCGTGTGTGGGTGGGGAGGGGTTCCGGTCGTCACCAGCGCAACGTCGCGCCGGCGCCCCGCGGGCTGTTCTGGTAGCCCGCCAGCTTCCACTCGCCGTTCCGCTTGACGAGCACCCAGGTCGACCGCACCGCCAGCTCCGGGGCGATCTCCGTCTCCCCGGGCGCCAGGATCCCCCCGTGCGTCCGCAGCAGGGCGACCTCTTCGCTCACGAACCGCACGTCGACCGGTGTGCCCGTCACACCCGTCCCCTTGAACGGCCCCGCATAGGCGGCCGCCATGAACGAGCGGATCTCCTCACGGCCCTTCTTCAACACGTCACCGGGGAGGATCAGAACGCCGTCCTCGGTGAACTGGTCCGCCACCCCGTCCGCGTCGTTCTTCGACCACGCGGCGACCAGGCGCAGCGGAACTCCCAGGGCCTCCTTCTCGCGCTCACTGGTGAACGAGCCGTAATAGGCGTCCAGATCGGAAACCACCACAGACATCACAACCTCCACGTCAACGGGATCCCGGCCCGGATCAGCCCCTGACCGGGCTGCTCTGGTGGGACAGGAGCCTGGGCGTGCCGTCGACGTCCTTGACGATCACCCACATCGCCCGGATCTCGTGCTCGGGGGAGACGGTGGTCCCGCCCGCGGGGATGATCCCTCCCTCGGTGATCACCATGGCGGTGTCGTCACTGAGGAAGGTCACCAGGAGCGGGCCGCCGCTCACGCGGGCGCCCTTGTACGGTCCGGCGAAACCCGCGGCCATGAAGGCACGGATCTGCTCGCGGCTGGTGAGCTGCTCGTCCTGCATGAGCAGGCTGCCGTTCTGCGCGAACAGGTCGGCGAACGCGTCCGCGTCGTTGGCCGCCCAGGCGGCTTGTATCCGCATGGCCACCGAGAGGACGGCCTTCTCGTCCTCGCGAGTGAACTCCCGGTAGTAGGAGAGGTCTTCCTCGACCCCGTCGGCGGAAAGCAGATCTGAGGCGTTACCCCATGTGGACACCGCAGTGGACATGTGTGTTCTCCTCGTGTGTGGGTGGGGAGGGGTTCCGGTCGTCACCAGCGCAACGTCGCGCCGGCGCCCCGCGGGCTGTTCTGGTAGCCCGCCAGCTTCCACTCGCCGTTCCGCTTGACGAGCACCCAGGTCGACCGCACCGCCAGCTCCGGGGCGATCTCCGTCTCCCCGGGCGCCAGGATCCCCCCGTGCGTCCGCAGCAGGGCGACCTCTTCGCTCACGAACCGCACGTCGACCGGTGTGCCCGTCACACCCGTCCCCTTGAACGGCCCCGCATAGGCGGCCGCCATGAACGAGCGGATCTCCTCACGGCCCTTCTTCAACACGTCACCGGGGAGGATCAGAACGCCGTCCTCGGTGAACTGGTCCGCCACCCCGTCCGCGTCGTTCTTCGACCACGCGGCGACCAGGCGCAGCGGAACTCCCAGGGCCTCCTTCTCGCGCTCACTGGTGAACGAGCCGTAATAGGCGTCCAGATCGGAAACCACCACAGACATCACAACCTCCACGTCAACGGACTCGGACAGGCCTACCGAACGCTTCTAGAAGAGAGTTGCTCCTTCCTGACGGCAACGACATCTTTTAAGTTGCGAACATCCGCCGCCGGATCCGGCACGGGGCGGCCGAAGGGCCGTCGGCGTGAAGGAGCGTGGTCGGGGCGATCCGGGAACCGGGTCCGACCGGCTTCCGGCCGGCGGGACGCCGTCGCCGGAAGCCGTGCCGTCGGGGCTCTCCGAGGCCCGTCTCCGACGATCGTCCTCGCCCGTCGAGCCGGTGCGGCACGGCCTCGTACAGCCGGTCCCGTGCGTCGGCCCGGGTCCGGGACGGGAGACCCCGGCGGGCGGTCGGCTCCGGGATGCTGCCGAGTCCCCGGGCACGCTCCTCGCCGGGGCCGGTGGCGCAGAGACGGCAGGCCGGCCCCCGTGATCACGGGGGCCGGCCTGCCGTTGGGCTGTGGGGCGTGGTGCCCGTCCGTCAGGTGTGTACGGCGCTCTCGTCGGCCGTCTCGGCGCCGGCCGCCGCGTCGTCGGCCGGCGGTGCGGGCGGCGGCGTCGGGACGGGAACGTGCCGGATGGTGGCGTACGCGAGCGCCGCGAGGCCGAGGAACGCGACGGCGCAGATCGCGGCCGTGGAGTTCAGCGCGCTGGTGAAGGCGTCGTGCGCGGCGGCGAGGATGCCGTCGGCCACGTCGGGGGACTGGTTGCCCGCCGTGGCGGCCGCACTGGCGATGCTCTCCTGCGCCGCGTCGGCCGCCCCCTCGGGGACGTCGTCGGGCAGGTCGAGCGCATTGGTGTAGAACCCGGTGGCGATGGTGCCCACCGTGGCGATGCCCAGCGCGACGCCCAGTTCGCCGCCGGTCGACTGCAGCGAAGCGGCCGAGCCCATGCGCTCCGGCGGCGCGGCGCCCATGACGACCTGGTTGACCAGGACGCCGATCGGGCTTCCGCCGAGGTAGACGATGCTGGTGCCGATGACCAGCATCGCCGTGCCGCCGACGACGTCGACCTGGGTCAGCAGGAACATACCGATCGACGCGATGACGAGGCCGGTCATCAGGACGACGCCCGGGCGCACCTTCTGGCTGATCGGAGTGGTCAGCTGGATGCCGATCACCATCACACCGGCGGGGATCAGCAGCCACAGCGCGGTCTGCAGGGCCGAGTAGCCTCCGACGATCTGCAGGAACTGGGTGACCAGCAGGCCCATACCGCCCTGGATCATGGCGAACAGCAGACCGAGCACCAGGCCGCCGCTGACGGTGCGGATGCCGAACAGGCTCAGGTCCAGCAGCGGGCTCTCCAGCCGGCGCTGCCGCATGACGAAGGCGACGCCGGACACCACGCCGAGCGCGAACACCAGGATCGGAAGGGCCGACCAGCCGTAGCTCACCGTCTCCTTGAGGCCGTAGATCACCGGCAGGATCGCGAGCAGGGACAGCAGCACGCTCAGCAGGTCCAGCTTGCCCGCCATGGGGTTCTTGATGTCCGGCAGCAGCTTCGGAGCGGTCACCAGCAGGACGAGCATGACGGGCACGGCGACCAGGAACACCGAGCCCCACCAGAAGGCGCCGAGCAGCAGGCCACCGATGGCCGGGCCGATGGCGATGCCGGCCAGCATCGAGGTCGCCCACACGCCGATCGCCGCACTCATCTGCTTGGGGTTCTGGAACATCGTCATGATGAACGCCAGCGTCGACGGCATGATCGTGGCGCCGGCGATACCCAGCAGGGCACGGACGACGATCAGCATCTCCGGGCTCGTCGAGTACGCGGCGACCACCGACAGGATGCCGAACGCCGTCGCACCGACCAGCAGGACCTTGCGCCTGCCGATCCGGTCGCCGAGCGTGCCCATCGTGACCAGGAAGCCCGCGATGAGGAACCCGTAGATATCGGTGATCCACAGCTCCTGCGTGCTGGACGTGTGGAGGTCCGCGGAGATGTGCGGCAGCGCGAGGAAGAGGGCGGTGATGTCCATGGCCGCCATGAAGGTGGGCAGCGCGAGCACGACCAGCGCCCACCACTGCCGCCGTCCGGCGCTGGGTGGGGCTACGCCTGTGACGGTCATTGTTTTCTCCTAACCAAATGGTGCTAGCCATTCGAAATCCGGACGATCCACTACGTGCCGCGGAAACCAACGTGCACGTTCCGTGAGAATTTCAGGCTCACGGTGACGCGACAACTTCCTTATTGCGGTTTTCCGTTGCACGTGGTGAACGGTGGGGGGCGGGCATCGCGGCGACCCGGCTGCCGTCAGATGTAGGGGGTGTCCGGCTCGAGCCCGCACAGGACCCGGCCGTAGAGTTCGGCGTTGGTGGCCGGGTTGATCAAGGCGTGCAGCGCCGCGGCACGCAGGTCGTTCGCGATCCGCTGGATCGGCACGTCCCGGTACACCGACGACCCGCCGCTCGCCGCCGCGAGGGTCTCCACGGCCGACTGGGCGAGGGAGCAGACCGTGCCGACGTCGGCGCGGGCGCGGGCGCGTTCCTCCAGTTTCCACGGCGCGTGGTCGGCGGCCTTGGCGTCCACGGTCTCGGCGAGCCGGACCGCGTGGAACTCCGCCTGATCGATCTTCTGCGCCGCATCGGCGACCTGCAGGTGGGTGACCGGTGCGGCGCTCTGGCTCTCGTAGCCGGTGTAGGTGATCTTGCGGGCGGGCAGGCGCTCGTGGAAGACCTCCCGCGCGGCCTTGGCGAGACCGAGCAGCGTGCCGGCGGTCGAGGCGGTGGCGACCGGCAGCAGCGGTGTCCGGTACATCGGGATCCGTGCACTGGCCGCCGACGCGGACCGGCCCTGCAGGACCGCGGGCAGCGGCACGACGCGTTCCGCCGGCACGAACAGGTCCCGGGCCGTCGTCGTGATGCTGCCGCTGCCCTTCAGCCCACTGGCGTACCAGTCGTCGATGGTCTCCAGGTCGGACATCGGCACCAGGGCCATCACCGGGTAGGGCTCGCCCCCCTCGGGGAAGAACATCGAGATGATCACCTGCCAGTGGGCGTGGTGAGCACCGGAGATGAAACCCCACTTGCCGTTGACGACGATGCCGCCGGGAGCCGGCGCGGCGACCGCCGACGGGCTCAGCGTGCCGCACACCCGCGCGTCGGGCACGGCGAACACCTCGTCCTGCACGGCGTCCGGGAACATGCCGACCATCCAGCCCGGGATGGAGTAGACCTGCGCGACCCAGGCGACGGAGCCGTCGCCGCGGCCGAGTTCGGTGGTGACGTCGACGAGCGTGCGGGTGTCCGCCTCGTAGCCGCCGTAGCGGGCCGGCACGCGCAGGCGGAACACGCCGGCGTCGGCGAGGGCCTCGATCACCTCCGGCGACAGTCTCCGCTCCTCGTCCGCGCGGGCGGCGCTCGCCCGCAGCAGCGGTACCAGCGCGGCGGCACGGGCCACGAGTTGCTCCCGTTTCGGTTTTTCCGTGGTCGGCACGGTGCCTCCAGACGTGTCGCTTCGCGACACGGGGGTTGATGCGGGACGGTGGCGGTGTTCAGAGGCGGCGGTTCTGCACGATGAGTTTTTCGAGGTCCGGGATGATGTCGCTCGGACTGGGCATGGCGAGCCACTCGTTGCGCAGGTTGACCGCCGCGTGGTGGAAGGCCGGGTCGTGGGCGGTTCGCCAGATCAGCTCGCGGATCTCCTCGACGCTCTGCGCACGGTGGTCGAGCCGGCCGCCCACGCCCTTGGCGATGACGAAGTCCGACACCGGGGTCGCCTCGATCTTCTTGGCCGGCAGCTCCCAGTGCGGACCGGCCGCCCCGGTGTCCTCGCGGACGCCCGCCTCGTAGCCGTTGCGGTACGTGCCGGTGCGCAGCTCGTCCGGCTCGTCATCGATCAGCTTCAGCAGCACCGACTCGCCCTCGATGTCACAGACGAGCTGCGGCACCTGGTGGGCGACGGCCGAGGCGTAGGTGCCGTTGCCGCCGTGGTGGATCAGGGTCGAGCAGGTCGGCATCAGCGCGGGCAGCGGCACCCAGTCGAACGTGCGCACGTTGCTCGGCACCTTCTCGACGTCGGCCAGCTGCATCTTGTCGAGCGTGGCGATGAACTCGATGTCCTCCAGGCCCTCGCACGCCTTGAGGATCTTCGGCGCGCGGTCCCAGTCACCCGGTATGAACCGGCGGGTCGACTCGCCGAGCGACAGCGCCACCCGGCGCGCGCCCCGGCGGCCGCAGCAGTCACAGCGGCCCTGCTCGGGCCGCTCGTACATCCAGCCCGGAGACACCTGCGGGTCCACGTAGGGCACCTGCCGCATCGCCAGCTTCTTCGTGGTCGTCGGCAGGCGGAAGTCCTCCAGCATCGGGTCGACCGTCCACTGCCCGACGAGCAGCTCCCGGTCGACCTCCAGCCCGTACTTCTCGGCCAGCGGCGCCAGCAGGCTCGCGAGCGGGTTCTCGTCCAGACCCGCGGCGCGCAGCGCGTCGGCGCTCTCGGCCAGCCGGTCGAGGGACCAGCCGAACTGGTCCTGGCTGATCAGCAGGCGAGCGTGGGCGGCGCCCGACACCTTGCCCGCGACACCGCCGGCGGGGTGGGTGGGGTCCCAGAGGATCAGGTCGGGCTTCCAGGTCCTGGCGAAGTCGACGAGGTCGCTCGCCTCGTCGCGGTCCACTCGCACGTAGTCCGAGATCGGGTTCATCAAGTACTGGAAGAACACGATCCAGTGCTCGCGGTCCTCCTTGCTCAGCCCCATCGCGTCGGCGTACTTCAGCACCAGGTCCGGGTGCGCGGGCTGGCTGCAGTCCTCGGTCAGCCGGACGGGGACCTGCTCCGGGTTGCCGAGCGGAACAGGGGTGAGGCCCGTGCCCAGGATCATCTCCGCGGAGCTGTGGTGCGTCGCGATCCGCACCTCGTGGCCGGCGCTCTGCAGCGCCCACGCCAGCGGCACCACCGGATACAGGTGGGCGTAGGAGTTCGGGTAGATGGTGAACAGGACACGCATGGGCGTTCTCCAATCGGCGGCGGGGCCCCACCACTTCCCACGTGGACAGGTGACCGTTCCGATCCTGTGATCGCCCGCCCCGCACCCGCATCTCCCCGCGTGCGGACAAGCGGTCGCAGTGCACGCAAGGAGATGCGGCCGCCCGAGGGACCGCTCGACACTGGCGAACGGACATCCGACCGGCACCGTGGGAGGCCGCATGAGTACGTTTCGGGTCGACGAGCACGCCAGCAACTACATCGTCTCGTCGTGCACGCAACCGGACCCGGTCGTGGCGGCGGTGATCACCGACACCCAGGAGCTCGGCGACCTGTACGAGATGCTGACCCCGGTGGAGCAGGCCGGTTTCCTGACCACGCTCGCCAAGACGATGGCGCCGCGCACGGTCGTCGACATCGGCACGTTCACCGGGCTGTCGGCGTTGTGCTTCGCCCGCGGCCTCGCGCCGGGCGGGCGGGTCTACACCTTCGACGTGACCGAGGACTGGATCCACATCGCACGCAGGCACTGGGACGCGGCGGGGGTCGCCGACCGGATCCAGTTCGTGCTCGGGCCCGCGCGCAGGACGCTGTCCCAACTCGTCCGCGACGGCGAGGCCGACCTGGTGTTCGTGGACGCGGACAAGCTGTCCTACCCGCACTACGTGGAGACCGCCGCCCGGCTGCTGCGCCCCGGTGGCCTGCTGATCCTGGACAACGTCCTGCTGAACGGCACGGTTTTCGCGCCGGAGGAGGTCGAGGACGACCTGCGGCGTTACGCGGCCGAGACGATACGCGAGGTCAACGCGAAGCTCGCCGTGGACGAGCGGTTCGAAACCGTGATGCTGCCCTTCGCCGACGGCGTGACGCTCGCGCGGAAGCTCTGAGCCATGGCCGCCACCGCATCCCAGCGCAGTGGACACGATCCCGACGGTGCCGGGACCGGGGACCGCCGGCGCACCCGCCCGCTGACCGGCGACGAGTACGTCGAGAGCCTGCGTGACGGCCGCGAGGTCTACCTCTACGGCGAGCGGATCAAGGACGTCACCGACCACGTGGCGTTCCGCAACCCGATCCGCATGACCGCACGCCTGTACGACGCCCTGCACGACCCGGCCACGAAGGACCTGCTGACCGCACCCACCGACACCGGTAGCGACGGTTACACGCACCGGTTCTTCCGCACGCCGCACAGCGTCGAGGACATGGTCTCCGACCAGCAGGCGATCGCCGAGTGGGCGCGGCTCGGCTACGGCTGGATGGGCCGCAGTCCCGACTACAAGGCTTCGTTCCTCGGCACTCTCGGTGCGAACGCCGAGTTCTACAAGCCGTTCGACGACAATGCGCGCCGCTGGTACCGCGAGTCGCAGGAGAAGGTCCTCTACTGGAACCACGCGCTGGTCAACCCACCGGTGGACCGCAGGCTTCCGCCGGACCAGGTCGGGGACGTCTTCGTCCACGCGCACAAGGAGACCGATGCCGGCCTGGTCGTGAGCGGCGCCAAGGTCGTCGCGACCGGCTCGGCCCTCACCCACTACAACTTCATCGCCCACTACGGGCTCCCGGTCAAGAAGCGGGAGTTCGCACTCGTGGCCACGATCCCCATGGACGCCAGGGGGATGAAGCTCATCTGCCGCCCGTCCTACACGAAGCAGGCGTCGGCGACGGGCTCGCCCTTCGACTACCCGCTCTCCTCGCGGCTCGACGAGAACGACACGATCCTCGTCCTCGACGACGTGCTCATCCCGTGGGAGAACGTGTTCGTCTACGGCGACATCGGCAAGGCGCAGACGTTCACGGGCCAGTCGGGCTTCATCGAGCGCTCGACGTTCCAGGGCTGCACGCGTCTCGCGGTGAAGCTCGAGTTCATCGCCGGCCTGCTGTCCAAGGCGCTGGAGATCACCGGCACCGAGGACTTCCGCGGCGTGCAGACCCGGGTCGGCGAGGTCCTGGCGTGGCGGAACCTCTTCTGGGGACTGTCGGACGCGGCTGCGCGCAACCCGGTGCCGTGGCGCAACGGGGCGCTGCTGCCCAACTCACAGTACGGCCAGGCGTACCGGTGGTTCACCCAGATCGGTTACCCGCGGGTGCGGGAGATCGTGCTGCAGGACGTGGCGAGCGCGCTGATCTACGTCAACTCCAGCACGGACGACTTCGCGAACCCGGACATCCGCGGTTACCTCGACACGTACCTGCGGGGCTCCAACGGGATCGACGCGGTGACCCGCGCCAAGGTCATGAAGCTCCTGTGGGACTCGGTGGGCACGGAGTTCGCGGGCCGGCACGAGCTGTACGAGCGCAACTACGCGGGCAACCACGAGAACACCCGGATCGAGCTGCTGTTCAGCCAGCTGGCGTCCGGGCAGATCGACGACTACCGCGCCTTCGTCGACAGGTGCCTCGCCGAGTACGACCTCGACGGGTGGACCGTGCCGGACCTGTCCAGCTAGCACACCCCGGAACCCGAGACACAGATCCACGCCCTAGGAGAGAACGATGTCTGAGCGAGACGGCTGCCCGATCGCGCTGACGGCGCCCGAGATGACCGACCCGGTGGCCCTGCTCGAGAGGGTCGGCAGCGACAAGCCGGTGCACAAGGTGCTGCTGCCCGACGGCATGCCGGGCTGGCTGGTGACCGGGTACAAGGAGGCCCGCCGCGCCCTGTCCGACCCACGGCTGGCCCGCAGCAACGTGCATGCCGACGAGAGCCTGCAGAAGTACCTCGCGCTGTACAACAACGAGTTCTTCCGGCACTCGATGGTCTTCAACGACCGGCCGCGGCACACCCGTATGAAGAAGCTGGTCTCCCAGGCCTTCACCCCGCGGTACCTGGAGAACCTGCGGCCCAAGGTGCAACGGATCACCGACGACCTGATCGACGCGATCGCGTCGGCGGGCGAGACCGAGGTCATCGAGTCGCTCGCGGTGCCGCTGCCGAACTCGGTGATCTGCGACTGGTTCGGCGTGCCGATGTCCGACCGGGAGGAGTTCCGGTACTACTGCGGCGTGGTGACCGGCCTCTCGGTGAGCTCGGACGAGAACGAGCTGGCCGAGGCGGGCACGTACTTCGACCGGTATCTCGGTGAGCTGATCAAGCATCGCAAGGTCGACAGCAGCGGGGACGACATGATCTCCGCGATCGTGCACGGCCAGGAGGACAACGCCACGCTGTCGGACATCGAGCTGCGGGCGAACATCTTCCTGATGCTGACCGGCTCGGTCGAGACCGCGGTGAACATGATCGCCAACGGCCTGCTGGCACTGATCCGCAACCCCGAGCAGACCGCCCGGCTGCGCGCGAACCCCTCGCTGGTCCCGCAGGCGGTCGAGGAGATGCTGCGGATCGACCCGCCGGTGGTGACCGTGGCGTACCACTTCGCCAAGGACACCGTGGCGATCGGTGACGTCGTGGTCGAGCCGGGCGAGCACGTCGTGATATCGATGCCGGCGACGAATTACGACGCCCGCGAGTTCCCGGAGCCCACCCGGTTCGACATCGACCGGCAGAAGCCGCACCTGTCGTTCAGCCACGGCATCCACTTCTGCCTCGGTGCCCCACTGGCCCGGCTGGAGGGCGACGTCTTCTTCACCACCCTGCTGGACCGCCTCCAGGACATCGAGCTGGCGGTGCCGGAGTCGAGCCTGGAGTGGAAGCCGAGCTACTTCGTGCATCGCCTGCAGGCCCTGCCGATCCGCTACACCGCCTCCACGGTCCGAGCGGCTGCCTGAGTCCTCCGGTCCTCGCCCAGGACCGTGGCCGGCGGCCGCCGGTCCTCGGCGCGTACCGGATCGGCCGGTCGCCGCGTACGGCTTCCCCACTGTCTCCCGGTGCTCCTCCGGAGCACCGGGAGACAGTGTTCGAGCGCGGCGTCGTGGTCTCGTACGGGACGGCCGGCGACGAACGGTGCGCGGACGACGTCCTCACCGGACCGGCGCACGCCCGCGCTTCCCCGGCGGGCCGTGGACCGGACGACGGTGTCCCGAGTGCCCCCGCGTGGACCGAGCGCGGCACACGGGCGAGGCCGTGGGGCCGCCGTCCCCTCGGGGAGACGGCCGATGACACCCCTGGGCGCGAACGTACCGGTGCCCCACCGGCCGTACCCGAGGTTCGGGAACGCGCGGCGCCCGCCGAGCGGGAGCGGGCCGGCTCCATCGGACCAGCGGGTTCGCCGGAACCCCTGTGCGCGCCACGTCCCCTGCGCCGTCAGCGCGCACGCTCAGCGGACCCGGTCGTAGACGAGGGCCAGCGTGCCGTGTTCGCCCGCGGTCTGGCCGGCCAGCGTCCACCGTCCCGCGGGCAGGCCGTCGTCGAAGAGGCGCGGCCCGCCGCCGAGGAAGACCGGGAAGACCGTGAGGGCCAGCCGGTCGACCTCGTCGGCCGCCAGCAGCGCCTTGACGACGCTCGCGCTGGAGAGCACGAGGATGTCGCCGCCGTCGGTGGTCCTGAGGTCCGCGACCACCTCGGTGGTCGGCTTGTCGACGACCGTCGTCCGTTCCCACGGCGCCCGGTCGAGGGTGGAGGAGAGGACCACCTTGTCGGCGTCGACGAGCCACTTCGCGAAGCCCTCGTCGCGCGGGTCGGCGTCCTGCGCGCCGATGACGGTGGGCCAGAAGCTCAGGAAGCCCTCGGCGTTGACCCGGCCGAGCAGGGCCGTCGTCGCCGACTGCCAGAGACCGGTCAGGTGGTCGCGGGCGACGTCGGTCACGGCGTACGGCATCACCCAGCCCATGTCCAGCGGGTCGTGCGGTGCGGCGTAGCGGCCGTCGAGGGAGAGGGACATGTTGGTGACGACCCGGCGGCCGTCGGTCTGCGCTGTCACTTCGTGTCCTTCGTGTCGGTGCCGACGGAGCCGTCGGTGACCGGGTGCTGTGCGTGCGGGTTCCACCGATCCCCGACCCGGTCAGCGAAGGCAGGCGTCGGCAGGACCGGCGGACGAGGACCAGGACGTGCCCCGACGCGGGCCCCCCGCCGACGCACGGTGGTCGAGTACGGGCATCCGGAACCAGGCGCGTCCGAGGTCACGCACGGTGAACCTACCAACGGCCCGGTGGGCGCCCACCGTCTCGGCACGCCGCTCACCCCATCGTGCGACCACGGGGGAGGCGGACCAGCAAGCATGAGCGGGCATGGTGGTTCTGTTCCTCCCGACCTGTGTCCTGGTGCACGGGGGCCCGGCGGACGCATCGACCACCGCGTGTGGCTTCACCCCGGTTTCCCGCTGTCCTTCCGGATATTCGGGGGACGGCGCCCGGGCCCGGCGTCGTGGCCTCGTGAACCGCCGTGCGCCGGTCCCGGGGCGCGCGGCAGCCCGCCGGATCAGGGGCGTGGTCCCGCTGCCCGGCCCGGCACGGGAGAAGACGCCACGCGCCGCGCCCTTTGTCCACGATGGGTCCAGGGGCCACCGGGCGGGCCCAGCCCGCGTCCGGAACACTGGATTGGAGACGGGAATGCGATTCCTGCCTGAGGGCGGTCAACCCACGGTCGCCGTGATCGGCTTCGGATACGTCGGCTCGTGCATCGCGGCGACCCTGGCCGACCGCGGGTTCGACGTCGTCGCGGTGGACGCCGACGCCCGGCTCGTCGACGAGGTCGAACGCGGGCATTTCCGGCTCGAGGAGCCGGGGCTCGCCGAGAAGGTCCTCGCCGGCCTGGAGTCGGGCCGGCTGCGGGTCGTCACGGACATGGCCGCGACCGCGGCCGCCGACGTCGTCCTGATCACCGTGGGCACCCCGGTCCGCGACGACGGGTCGCTGGCCGACGAACAACTGCGTGGCGCTTCCCTCGCCCTGGCCGGGCATCTGCGACCCGGCCAGCTCGTGGTGGTCAAGAGCACGGTGCCGCCGGGCACGACCCGTGAGGTCGTGCTGCCGTTGCTGGAGAGCAGCGGGCTCGTCGGCGGCGTCGACTTCGGGCTGGCGTTCACCCCGGAGCGGCTCGCGGAGGGGACGGCGCTGCGGGAGCTGAGCACCTTCCCGATCGTGGCGGGCGGGTACGAGGAGGCCAGCGTCCACGCCGCCACCGCGTTCTGGCAGCGGGCCCTGGGGGTCGAGGTGATCCCGTGCGACTCGCTGGAGGCCGCCGAGATCGTCAAGCTCGCCAGCAACTGGTGGATCGACCTGAACATCGCGCTGGCCAACGAGCTCGCCAAGTTCTGCGCGCCCCACGGCGTGGACGTGCTCGACGTCATCGCCGCGGCGAACACGATCCAGAAGGGCACGGGGAAGATCAACATCATGCTGCCCAGCGTCGGGGTCGGCGGATCGTGCTTGACGAAGGACCCGTGGATGGTGTGGAACACCGCACGGCGCTTCGGCGTGGACATCCTCACCGCCGGCGCCGGCCGGGAGGTCAACTCCGGCATGCCGGAGTACGCCGCGCGCCTGATGACCGACGAACTGGCCGCACAGGGCAAGGCCTCCGCGTGGGCGACGGTGGCCGTGCTCGGTCTCGCGTTCAAGAACGACACCGGCGACCTGCGCGCGACCCCGGTGCTCGACACGGTCCGGGCGCTCACCCGGGCGGGCGTGACCGTACGGCTGCACGACCCGCTCGTCGACGCGGAGGAGGCGGAGGCGATGTTCGGGATCCCGCTCAGCGCCACTGTCGAGGAGGCGGTCCTCGGCGCCGACTGCGTCGCGGTCCTCGCGCTGCACCGCGACTTCGCCGGCATCGACTACGCGGCGCTGCCGGTCGCGCGGAACTGCGTGCTGTTCGACGGCCGCGCGTACTACCCGAAGGAGCGCATCGCGGAGCTCACCGCGGCCGGGTACGTCTACCGCGGAATCGGCCGCGGCCCGGCCGTGGCCGGCTCGCCGGGCGAGTTCGCCGCCCACGCAGCGGAGGCGGTCCGGTGAACGGGTCCGCACGGCACACGCCTCAACGCGTCCTCGTCACCGGCGGCACCGGGTTCGTCGGCCACCACTTGGTCGAGCGGCTGCGTGACCGGGGCGACGAGGTGACCGTGTTCGACGCGGCGGCCCCGCGCGGCGCCGCGCGCTCCGGAGTGCGGGTCATCGAGGGCGACCTGCGCGACGGGACCGCGCTCGAGCGGGCCGGCCGCGGCGTGGACGTGGTCTACCACCTCGCCGCGGTGGTGGGCGTCGACCAGTACCTCGCGCGCCCGCTCGACGTCATCGACGTCAACTTCTCGGGCACCCGCAACGTCCTGGACGTCGCCGCCCGGGCAGGCGCCAAGGTCGTCCTCGCCTCCACCAGCGAGGTGCTGGGCAAGAACCCGGCGGTGCCGTGGTCGGAGGACAGCGATCGGGTCCTCGGCTCGACCGCGTCGGACCGGTGGTCCTACTCGTCGAGCAAGGCGCTGGCCGAGCACCTCACGTTCGCCTTCGCCCGCCAGCACGGCCTCGAGGCGACGATCGTGCGCTACTTCAACGTCTACGGGCCCCGCCAGCGTCCCGCGTACGTGGTGAGCCGCTCGGTGCACCGCGCCCTCAACGGCCGCCCGCTGGTGGTGTACGACCAGGGCCGGCAGACCCGCTGCTTCACGTTCGTCGACGACGCGGTGGCCGGCACGATCCGCGCGGCGGACGAGCCGGCCGCGGTCGGCGAGGTGTTCAACCTCGGCAGCATGGTCGAGACGACCGTGGGCGCGGTGATCCGCCTGGTGGCCGAGCTCACCGGCACGACGTCCGTCGTGGACGTCGACACCGCCACCGCGCTCGGGAAGTCCTACGAGGACCTCGAGCGCCGTGTGCCGGACAACGCCAAGGCGGGCCGGGTCCTCGGCTGGCGCCCGGAGACGTCCCTGCGGGACGGACTGGTCGAGACGATCGAGTGGGCGCGGGCCAGCGACTGGTGGCGCGCCCTGCCCGACAGCGGGGCCGAGTGACCGGACCCCGGCGGCCGGCCCACGGCGAACGGGTTCCCGCCGCCGGGGAGGACCGGGCACCGGTTCCCGCTCCGTCCGGTGGCCGGTGCCCGCGACACGGCCGGGAACGGTCCAGCCGGTACCGCCGCGCGCAGGGGGCGCGCCGTCACACCGGGGCGCGCACCGGCGATCCCGCACGCCCGAAGGTGCGACGGGGCGCCCGCGGATGCGAGCGTCGCAACGCGGGTCGCGCCGGCGCCCGGTTCGACGGAGACGAGGTGGTTCCCGATGAAGGCAGTCGTGATCCCGGAGGCAGGCGCCACCTGGGAGGTCCGTGAGGTCCCCACGCCCGTCGCGGGCCCGGGCGAGGTACTCGTCCGGGTGCTGGCCAGCGGAGTGTGCTCGAACGACGTGCTGGCCGGCAAGGGGATCCTGCCGTTCCCCTCGACCGACCCGGCCATCCCCGGCCACGAGCCGGTCGGTGAGGTCGTCGAGGTGGGACCCGGTGTCACGAGCCGGTCGGTCGGCGACCTCGTCGGCACCACGTGGATCCGCGGCACCTGCGGGGAGTGCGCGTACTGCGCGCTCGGCGCACCGCTGTCCGCGCGGGCCGCCTTCCTCTGCGCGGCGCCGGTCTCCACCGGGTTCACCGTGCCGGGCGGGCAGGCCGAGTACCTTGCCGTACGGGCCGAGGAGACCGTCCGCATCCCCGCCGGTGTGACCCCGGAGCAGGCCGTGCCGGTGCTGTGCGCCGGTTACACCGCCCTCAGCGCCCTACGCGCCGCGCACGCCCACCCGCACGAGCGTGTCGCGGTACTCGGCGTCGGCGCGCTCGGCCACCTCGCGCTGCAGTACTCCCGCGCTGCGGGCCACGACACGGTGGCGATCACCTCGTCCCCCGACAAGCACGACATCGCCGTGGAGCTCGGCGCGGCCGCGGTCGTCGCGGACGGGGCCGGCCTGCTCGCCGCGGGCGGCGCGGACGTCGTGCTGGCCACGGGGCCCTCCTACGCCGCGGCGGCCGACGCGATGGCCGGTCTGCGTCCCGGCGGGCGGCTGGTCCTCGCCGGCATCGACACCTCCGGGGCGTTCACCCTCCCGCCGACGCTGCCGTTCTTCGGACTCGGGCAGCGGATCGTCGGGGCCACGCACGACGGGACGCCGGTTCTCGAGGACGCGCTCGCGCAGGTCGCCGCCGGCGCGGTGCGGCCGGTCGTCGAGACCTTCGAGGCGGAACAGATCGCCGAGGCGGTGGCCAAGGTGGACAAGGGCGAGGTCCGGTTCCGCGCAGTCGTCCGCTACTGACACATCCATCACCCCGGCGAGCGGGGCAGAACCAGGAGGAACACGCATGCGCGACCACGTCGGAAACCGCGCCGTCGTTCTCGGCGGGAGCGTGGCCGGGAGCCTGGCCGCCCGGGTGCTCGCCGAGTTCTACCACGACGTCGTGGTGGTCGACCGGGACACCGTGCTCGGCGTCTCGGCCACCCGCAAGGGCGCCCCGCACAGCCGCCACGCCCACGGCCTGCACGCCCGCGGACACCTGATCCTCGAGGAGCTGTTCCCCGGCTTCACCGAGGACATGAGGCACCAGGGCTACCCGGTCGGCGACCTCGGCGAGATGCGCTGGTACTTCAACGGCCGCCGACTGCCGTACACGAAGACCGGGCTGCTCTCGGTCACCCCGCCCCGGCCGATCCTCGAACACGAGATCCGCACCCGCGTCGCCGCGCTGCCCAACGTCACCTACCTGGAGCGCCACGGCATCCTCGGCCTGGTGTCCACCCCGGACAACGGGCGGGTCGTCGGCGCGCGGGTGCGGCCTGCCGACGGCACGGGTGAGGACGTGGTGCTCGGCGCGGACCTCGTCGTGGACGCGACCGGCCGCGGCTCGCGCACCCCGGTGTGGCTGGCGGAGATGGGGTACGAGCGTCCCTCCGAGGAACGGGTGAAGATCGGGCTCGCCTACACGACGCGCTTCTACCACCGCGTGCCCGGCTCGTTCCAGGACACGTGGTCGATCAACCCGGTCGCGTCCCCCGCCCACCCGCGCGGCGCGTTCTTCGGCCTGTCCACCGAGGACATGTGCATCGTGTCGCTCACCGGGATCCTCGGCGACCACCCACCGACCGACCCCGAGGGTTTCCTGGAGTTCGCCCGGTCGCTGCCGGTGCCGGACGTGTACGAGGGCATCAAGGACGCCGAACCGATCGACGCCCCGACCTCCTTCGGGTTCCCGGCCAGCGTCCGACGCCGCTACGAGCGGATGCGCCGCTTCCCGGACGGCCTCGCCGTGCTCGGCGACGCCGTGTGCAGCTTCAACCCGGTGTACGGGCAGGGCATGAGCGTGGCGGCCTGGGAGGTCATGACGCTGCGCGAGCACCTGCGCGGGGGACGGTTCGACCCGGGGTCCTACCTCAAGGCGCTCGGCAAGGTCGTGGACAACCCCTGGGAGGTGTCCGCGGGCGGCGACCTGGCGTTCCCCGGAGTCGAGGGCAAGCGCACGGTCAAGAGCAACATGGGCAACGCCTACGTGGGCCGGGTGCAGTACGCGGCCTCGAAGGACTCCGAGGTCGCCAGGGGTTTCATGCGGGTCGCCGGACTCATCGACCCGCCCACCGCCCTCATGAGGCCGCGGATGATGGCCCGCGTCCTGCAGATCTCCCGCGGCATGACGACTCCGGGCGGCGGCGTGCCCGCCACGGCGCCCCAGCCGTCCGGCAGGAAACTCCCCGACGCCGCATAGGACGCGGGGACCAGCAGAGAAGGAGATGACTGTGGCGAACGAGGACCGCACGATACTCGCGACGAACGGCAGCGGGCTGCACTACCGCGGGGTCGCCTACGATGTCGGCTCGAACCACCAGACCGGTCAGGGCGACCTCTCCCGCATGGTGTGGAGCGACGAGCTGATGCGGTCGGAGATCGACCTGGTGGCCGACGAGCTCAACGCCAATTCGGTGACCGTCTACGGCACCGCGCTCGACCGGCTCCGGGCGACGGTGGCGTACGCGCTCGACCGCGGCCTGCACGTGTGGCTGCAGCCGCGGCTCATGGACGGCGCGCAGCAGGACGTGCTGGACTTCATCGGCGAAGTCGGTGAGCTGGGCGAGTCGTTCCGCAGGCAGGGAGCGGACATTCATCTGAGCATCGGCTGCACGCACTCGATCCAGACCGAGGGCATCATGCCCGGCGAATTCTACCACAATCGCATGGGCAACGCCTTTCCCGACGCCGACCACCATTTCCTGAAGCCGGCCGGCCCCCTCGACCGCGAGGACATCGCGCGCAAGCTCAACGCCTTCCTCGCGAAGGCCGCGGCGGTCGGACGGGCGGCGTTCAAGGGCGGGATCACCTACTCCGGCGGCCCCTTCGAGGACGTCGACTGGTCGCTGGTCGACTACATCGGCCTGGTCGAGTACTACTACCCGCACCCGTCCCGGGAGGCTTACGCGAAGGAGCTCAACGCGTACCTCAAGTGGGGCAAGCCCGTCATGATCTCCGAGTACGGGTCGTTCACGTACAAGGACAGCCACACCAAGGGGCTGCTGGGCTTCGACATCGTCGACCGCACGGTGGAGCCCCCGACGGTGTTCCCCGGCTTCGTCCGCGACGAGCGGGCCCAGGCCGACTTCCACCTGGAGTCGCTGCGCCTGTTCGACGAGCTGGGCATCTACAGCGTCGCGGTGACCGAACTGGTCCACCCGACGCACCCGCACTCCTCGGACCCGAAGTACGACCTGGACACCGCGTCGATGACGATCACGAAGTCGATCCGCGACGACCCCTTCGACCACCTGTCGACCTACCGGGTCGAGCCGAAGGAATCCTTCCGCGCGATCGCCCGCTACTACGGCGCGGTGGCCGAGCGGGAGCGCCTCCGCACCGCCGCGGCCTGACGGGGAGGCGCGGCCGCCGTCCGTGCGCACCGGTCGGTCCGGCCGCGCCGGGCGCGGCCACGACCACCGGTGTTCGCCTCCCCGCGGATCCCGCCCGGTGCGGAAGCAGGCGCGGGCGACCGCCGCTTCGCGGGAGGCGGCGGTCCTTGCGTGCCGGGCGGCGACGCCGCGGCACCCGCGTGAGCCGTAGGCCTTGTCCGCGGTCACGTGACGGGTCGGCGGGGCGGCCGGCCCGGGCCGGTGCGAGGCGCGCGGACGCTTCGTGACGCCGGCCCGGGCCGGTCCCGACCCGCGGCGGAACGGACCGGCTGCCGCGGTCCCGGGCCACGGTCCGCGCCTCGCGGGCCCCCGGACTCCGGCCCCGCGAGCCGGCCGCCGCGGCGACTTCAGAAACGCGGGAAGCGGTCCCGGCGCCCTTCCACGTCGTCCGCCCGCGCGTGTGCCGTCCGGCCGGACACGCCGCCCCCCGGCCCGTGGCCGTACCCCGGCGGTCGGCACCGCAGGCGAAGGCCGCCGCACGGGTGGGAGGGGAGGACCCGTGCGGCGGCCTTCGCGGGACGACCGTCCGGAAGGGGCGGTCAAGCGGTGCGGTCGGCGGACCTGCGCGCGGTCCCGGCCCTCTGGACCGCGGTCACCGCGGCGTCGACGTCCGGGAGCCGCCCGACCTCCGGGACGTACTCGGCGTGGACCACCGTGTCCGCGGCATCCACCACGAACACCGCGCGGGCCAGCAGGCGGAACTCCTTGATCACCACGCCGTAGGCCAGGCCGAACGACAGGTCGCGGTGGTCGGACAGGGTCCGCACGCCCTCGACCCCCGCCGCACCGCACCAGCGGGCCTGGGCGAACGGCAGGTCCACCGACACCGTCAGCACCGGCACCCCGCCGGGTCCGGCCACGGCCTCGTTGAAACGGCGCGTCTGCAGGTCGCAGACGGGTGTCTCCAGTGACGGGACGACCGAGATCACCCGTGTGGTGCCGCTCAGCGAGGAGAACCGGACCGGCGTCATGTCGTTGCCCAGCACGGTGAAGTCCGGCGCCCGGTCGCCGACGGCCACCTCCGGGCCGAGCAGGGTCACCGGGTTCCCCCGGAACGTCGTGACCCCTGTGCGTTCGATGCTCGTCATGTTCTCCCTCTCAGCGGTGTGGTCCCGTCCGTGGCACACGTGGTGAGGCCGTCGGCGGAGACGGTGCGGACGTGGTCCCGGAGCCGGCGGGAAGGCCCTGGTGCGCGGGGGCAGGGCGCCGGCGCGGGGCGATCCGTCCGCGGCACCGCTGCACGGCGCGCCGCCCGGCGCTCCTCCTTTCGGCACCCGTCCCCCGGCCGCTCGGGGCGCGTCCCCGGCCGGGGCGCGGCGGATCCCGTGATCACCCGATCACCCGGGGCTCCGGGAGCGGGACGACGAACTTCCCCTTGAACCCCTCCTCCCGGAGCCGGGAGATCAGTTCGTCAGCGATGTGCCAGGAGAGCAGCAGGGCGTACTCCGGCTGGTCGGGACCGCACAGCCGGTCCTGGTGGACGATCGGTACGTGGGTGCCGGGGGACAGCTTGCCGATCTTGCGCGGGCTGATCTCCGAAATGAAGTCGATCTCTTCCGGTCCCAGCGAGCAGTAGTTGAGCAGCGTGACCGCTCGTGCGGGGGAAGAGGCGGCCGCCACGCGCGAGCCGTCCCTCGTCAGCACGCCCAGCAGGTCGCGAAGTCGTCCGCGGTGCTCTTCCACGCGGGCGGCGAACCTCCGGTAGACCGCCTCGTCGGTGAGCCCGAGGGTGTCCTCGTAAGCGCGGAGCGTGGTCACGGAATCGTGCACCTCGTGGGCGCCCTCGAAGCCGGCGTAAACGCGGATCGACCCGCCATGGGTGGCGATCCGTTCGATGTGGAAGACTTCGAGTCCATGGGCCCTGAAGGCCTCCTGGAGCGCCGTCAGCGAGTAGTACCTCGAGTGCTCGTGATAAGCGAAATCGTATTGCAGGGTTTCGAGGAGGTCGGGCAGGTAGTGCGATTCGGAGACGAACATCCCCTGATCGCTCAGGATCGAGCCCACCCCGCCCAGGAAGTCGTGCAGGTGGGTGATGTGGGCGAACGTGTTGAGCGCCACGACGACGTCCGCCGGTCCGGTACCCGACAGCAGGCGCGCCGCCACCTCCGAGCTGAAGTACTCCTTGACGACCGGCGATCCGCCTGGTGACTCCGCACCGTTCGGGTCGACTCCGAGGACCTCGAAGCCGCGTTCGGCCAGCTCGTCCAGCAGGCTCCCGTCGTTGCTCCCGATCTCGACGACGGAGGGGCGCCGCTCTTCCGGGCCGGGGCGCGGATCGTGGAACTTCGCCAGCTCGTCCGCGAGTTCCCGCAGATGCCTGCGGTAGCCCCCGGTCAGCCCGGCGAGGTGGTGGTAGTCACCCGAGAAGAGAATCCGCTCGCTGACCGGTTCCATGATCTGGACCAAACTGCACTGCGGGCAGAAACCCAGATCGAGCGGCCAGGATTGTTCGCTCTCCGCCTCCGCCGTGTTCTCCAGGAAGAGACAAGCGGGCTGCATACCGAGTGTCAAGAATTTGCTGACCGCGACGTTTTCGCACGTCTGACAGAACGTTGTACCGTCACTCACAGCTGGCTCCTCACACCGGCCGACCAATGTACGGACGTCCGATTGTTCGGCGTCCGCCGTGGAAGGAGCATCTCTCCGATTGCCGCGTGGCTCCCGCGACAGGACCTCGGCGGGACGTGCCGCCGGGCGTGAGCGGGTGCGACGATCCGGGGTGCTGGTCGAGCCGCTGTTGTCGGCACGGCCGGAGCCGACGGTGTCCGGCACCGGGCGTCCCGCCGGCGACCGCGGCGCCGGTGCGCCTCAGGCCGCCGCCGGCACGCCGGCACCGCTGCCGGGCAGGGCGATCAGAACCGGCGGGTCCAGGAGGTCGGCCGGGTGCAGGACGATGTCGGCGGGCATCATCAGCACACCGGGGCGCACGCTGACCGGCCCGTACCGTCCGACGGACAGGACGTTCGGGCCTCTGCCGCCGCAGCCGACCGGCGCGGGCGGACTGCCGTAGGGAACGGAGTGCGCCAGTACGTACCACGTCCCCGGGGGCACGTCCCGGAGCTCGAAGGGGCCGGGCCCGTCCATGAGGGTGTGGCGCACGGGGTGGCCCTGGGAGATGGAGCCGGGGAAGAGGCCGACGAAGACCTGGCCCAGGGCCCGGTTGCCGGGAAGCACGACCCGGCCTCGCAGGGAAGTCGGGTGGTCGGTGCCGGCAGGCGGGTCCGTACGCAGGGCCGTGACGTTCCCACTGGATTCCCGGAACCTGCTCGGCGAGACGCCGACGCACGATTTGAAGCGTGAGCTGAAGGTGCCGACGCTGCTGTATCCGACCTGGCTGCTGATATCGGCCACACTGCTCTCGGTGTTGACGAGGAGGTATTTCGCCTCTTGCAGCCGTAACGCGGACAGGAAACGCTTCGGAGAGGTCCCGGTGACTTCTCGGAAGACCCGGGTGAAGTGGAACTTGCTGAACATCGCGGTACGAGCCATGTCGTCGAGGGTCAGGTCCTGACCGAGCTGGACATGCATCTCGTCGATGACGAGACGGACGGCTTTCTCGACGGAGGCGGTGTTCATAGGCATCCCTTCGGGGCTCCAGAAAGTTTCAGTCGCGGGTCCGTACGGGGGCCGCAGGGGCGAGGTTCCGACGGTCGGACAATTCCCGGGCGAACCTGAGCCAGATGTCCGAGCACTTCAGGGCGACTTCCGCAACGGTGTCCGTGCAGTGCGGGGGAACGGCGTCGATGCGCCTCCTCCACGCCTCGTCGGTGAAGAAGTGGGCGTGGAGCCAGCGCAGAAAATCGCGGCCCGCTTCCGAATCCCGCAGGGACGGATCGGCGGCGAGGCGGCGCAGGAGGTCCAGGGAACCGCGTGTCACCGCGGGCCGCGCCGGGCCTGACGTGCTTCCCGCCCCCGGCGGAAGGCCCCGGGTACCACCGGACCTCTGCGGAGCGGACGCGCTCGGACGGCCCGCGGCCATGGGCTCCTCGCCCCGGCGCAGCCGCTGCCGGGCATCACGGGCGGCATCCGGTGGCAGCCCGGACTCCCGGGCGACGGTCCCCGCCTCCGGTTCGGGCCGGCGCGCCACGCGCTCGGCGGCCGCCCCGCGGTCGGACGCGCAACCGGACGGACGCACCGTGTCGTCGCCACCGGCGTCGGCGTTCAGCCGCGGGGGGCGGCGGATGGCTGAACACCGGCGCACCTCGGCCACGGTCTCGATGTCGAGTCCGGTGTAGACGACCAGGCTCTGGTCGGACATGGCCGGGAAAGCGGCAAGGATGCGCCCGGCGGCCGCCCTGCGGTCGGCGAGCGACAGCGGCAGGCCATGGGCGATGTTCCGGGCGACCGACTGGATGAACGCCTCGTCCTCGGCTCCGTCGAAGAACTGGGCGTCGATAACATCCAGCCCGACGATGGTCGCGGCTCTGAGGCGGTGCATCCCGTCGATCACCCGCATAGTGGGGCGGTGGACCATTATCGGCGGCAGCAATGCGTAGACTTTGGCAAGTCGTTGTGCATGAGATTCGTCGATCCCGCTCAGACGAGGGGAATCCGCAGGTAAGAGGTCCGCAACCGGTACAGGCTGAGTGAAGTGGGGCGGAAGTCCCATGGCGCCGTCGGTAGAGCTTTTCATGAGGCCCTCCAAGCAGGGGCACCGATCCACTTCCGGTGCAGACGGGCTACAGATGGGCGATGAATCGGCCAGAAGCCTACCGGTCGGCTGTTTTCCCGTAAGTGCCCGCTGAATAGACAGGGAGACTTTGGCAGTTCTTCCGGGGAAGCCGGTCGGCTGCTCGAGCGGATTCGCCCGGGGCCCGGCCCGAATGTACCGGCTCGACGTCCGCACCGTCTCGTGCGGGAGTGCCGGTCCATTCGGAGAAAACGGAGCCGAGGGCGGCGCAGCAGGTGGGACGGCGGGACGGACAGGACGGGATCCGGGAGGCGGGAGCGGTCACGGCCGGCGCCCCGTGCCGTTTCCCCGGCGCCCCGGCGACCGGATCCGTCCCGCCCGCGAACGCCCGCCGCGCTCGCGGGCAGCGCTGCTAGGGCCGGATGCCACCGCTGTCCGTACCGGGCGCCCTTCCCGCGCGCCCGCGCTCCTCCGCGCGCGGACGGGATGCCCGGAGCACGCGAGGAGATGCGGCCGCACGAGGACCGGCCCACACTGGCGGACGGACATCCGACCGGCAGCGTGGGAGGCGGCCGCATGAGCGCGTTTCAGGTCGGCGGGCACGCCGGCGACCACACCGTCCCGTCGCACACGCAACCGGGCCCGGGCGCGGTGGCGGTGACGGCAGCGTGAAGCGGCAGGTCCCGTTCGGCCGCACCGGGCTGCGGGTCGGGCGGCTGGCCGTCGGCACCGTGAACTTCGGCGGACGCACCGACGAGCCCGACGCGTGCCGGATCCTCGACGCGGCACTGGCGAACGGCATGAACATGATCGACACCGCCGACATCTACGGGTGGCGCGTGCACCGGGGGTACACCGAGGAACTGATCGGGCGGTGGCTGGCCCGCTCGCCCCGCCGTCGTGACGACGTCGTCATCGCGACCAAGGTCGGTGAGCCGATGGGTGACGGCCCCAATGACCGGGGACTGTCCGCTCACCACATCATCCAGGGCTGCGAGGCGTCGCTGCGCCGCCTGGGCACCGACCGGATCGACCTCTACCAGATGCACCGGTACGACCCGGACGTCTGCTGGGAGGTGGTGTGGCAGGCCATGGACCAGCTGATCAGCCAGGGCAAGGTGCGCTACGTCGGGTCGTCGAACTTCGCCGGGTGGAACATCGCCGACGCCCAGCACACGGCCCGTGAGCGCGGCCTGGTCGGGTTGGTCTCCGAGCAGTGCGCGTACAACCTCCTCACCCGGCAGCCCGAGCTGGAGATCCTGCCCGCCGCGCGGGCGCACGGTCTCGCCGTGATGGTGTGGGCGCCGCTGCACGGCGGGCTGCTGAGCGGGGCGCTGCGCAAGGCGCGTGAGGGCACGGCGGCCAAGTCGGCGCAAGGACGTGCGGCGTCGGCGCTGCCCGCCGGCCGGGCTGCCGTCGAGCGTTACGAGCAGTTCTGTGCCGACCTGAGGCGTGACCCCGCGGAAGTCGGGCTGGCCTGGGTGCTCTCGCGGCCGGGCACGACGTTCCCGGTGATCGGGCCGCGCACCGTCGGCCAGGTCGAGAGCGCCCTTCGGGCACTCGATCTGGAGTTGTCGCCCGAGGACCTCCACGAACTGGAGAAGATCTTCCCACCGGTCGGTCACGGTGGTCCCGCGCCGCGCGCGTGGATCGATTGAGGCGCGGGCCCGCTCAGCACCCCGACCCCGGCCGGTGCCGTGGCGGTGACTCCCACGGGTGGAGGCCGCTGCTCCGGCCGCGAGGAGAACGCGTCCCCGCACCCGGCCGGGCCCGGAGACGGACGGGTCGCACCCGACGGGGCGAGCGGTTCGCCGCGGTGAGCGGCCGGCGGGTCGACGCGCACGTCGCCGGCGGTGCGCGCCGCGCGGTGGCGGGGGCCACCGCGGCCGGGGCGACGGCCTTCCCCACGACATCCGGCACCTCCGGCTCCTGATCCGGGCGCCACGCGACGGTGCCGGCCGGCACACGGCCGCGCCGTGCGGAGCGCCGGTCGCGTCCCGCCGGTGTCCGTCACCGTCGAGTGCCGTTCGGACGAATGCCGCCGGAGTGCGCCGTGGGACTTCCGGCCGCGCACTCCCCGGTGGAGAGCCCGTCCCGCCCGCGGCGGGGTCCCGGGACGGCGGTCTCCAGGAGCGAGGTGCGCAAGAGCAGAGATGTCCGCTGTCTCGAAATGAGTGGAGGATTCGGTCCTCAGTCGTCCGCCCCGACCGGGGCGCGCCCCGGTCACGGGCATCGCCCCACGACACCGAAACGGACCGATCACCCATGAACCTCACGAAACCCGCGCCCGCCCGGCTGCCCTCCCTGTCCGGTTTAGGCTTCGTCGCCGTCTGCATGGTCCTGGTCTCCCATGTCGGGATCTCGCTCGTGCTGCGGGTCGACCCGACGGCCCAGACACTGTGGTCGTACGACTACAAACTGGGCGTGATGGGCTTCACCTTCTTCTTCGTCCTCACCGGGTTCGCCCTCGGCTGGGTGCACGACGGCGATGTCACCGCGCGCCGTTTCTGGCGAAGACGCGTGGCGCGGCTCTTCCCCGTGCACGTGATCACGCTGGTCGCCGCGCTCCTGCTGGCCGCCGGCGCCGGCCTCGCCCCGCCGCTCTGGCGGACGATCCCCACCCTGCTGCTGGTGCAGAACTGGATCCCGGACCAGGAGGTGGTGCTCACCGGGAATCCCAACGGCCCCACCTGGGCGCTCTCCTGCGCGTTGCTGTTCTACGCGGTGTTCCCGTGGCTCAACCGGCTGGTTCGGCGGATCCGTGCCGAGCGACTCTGGGCGCCCACGCTCGCCGTCGTCGCGCTGCTGGTCGCGGTCCCGTTCCTGGGCAAGCTGTTCCCGGCCGAGCCGCTGCTGGTCAACACCTCCGACTCGTGGCCGCAGACCTGGTTCGTCGGCTACGTCCCGGTCACCAGGATGCTGGAGTTCCTGCTCGGCCTGTTCGCGGCCCGGATGGTGGCCACCCGACGGTGGCACGGCCCCGGCGTCGTCGTCTCGGCCCTGCTCTCGCTCGCCGGACTCGTCGCCAGCGTGCAGATCCCCGGGGAGACCTCCGGGTTCGCCGTGACCGCAGTACCGCTCGCCCTGCTGATCGCCGCGGTGGCCAGGCGTGAGTCCGCGGGCGGGCGGACCGTGTTCGGCAGCCGGCCCATGACCGCACTCGGCGGGATCTCCTTCTGCGTCTACCTGGTGCACTGGATCGTCATCTCCTACGGTCCGATCCACACCGCCGACCCCGCCAACTGGGTCAGGCCGCTGACGCTCGGCGGCGCGCTCGGCAAGTCCGCCCTCACGGTCGGCGCCGTGCTCGTCCTCGGCTGGCTGCTGGCCACCCTCGTCGAACGGCCGGTGCTGCGCCTGCTCGACGGCCGCCGCAGGACCGAGGCGCTCCTGCTCGGGAGCCCTCTGAGGACCGCCTCATAGCGGCTCCCGGCCACGTCCGCCGGGAGCGCCGCCCCGGCGGTGCTCCTCGGCCGCCGCGCCGGGACGGGATCGCGGCCGGCACACGGCACCGCGGAACCAGCGCGGCGGGCCACCCGGCGGTTCGGGAGGAGGAACCGCCGGGCGGCCCGCCGCGGGCGTCGCGTCACCGAGGTCGCGTCACCGGGAGCCGGGTCCGCCGCCGCCCTCCCCGCCGCGCCGCGCGAAGAAGAACGGCTCGGCAGCGGTGGGTTCCCCGCTGCCGAGCCGTTCGGGTCGTGCCGCTCAGGCCGCTCTGCGCTTGTCGAAGATGTCGTCGATGCCCGTGAGCCCCGACAGCATCCGCGCGAAGTCCATCTCCCGCGGGCGCAGCTTGCTCGGGTCGATCTGCGCCTGCGCCTTGTCCCAGTAGTCCTCCTTGTTCTTCGTGCGGTCGTAGAAGAACCGCACGAAGTCCAGCACGGAGTCCAGGAAGGACCGGTAGCTCTTCTCGTACCAGTCGAGGATCTCCGTCTCCGACGACGGGTCGGTCAGCACCTCGTCGATCGCCTCGGACAGCGCCCGTGAGCCGCGCAGCGCCAGGGTGACGCCGGTGGACAGCAGCGGGTCGATGAAGGCCGCGGCGTCGCCGACGAGCGTCCAGCCGGGGCCGTGGAACTTCTCACAGGTGTAGGACCAATCCTTGATGTTGCGGAAGCCGGTGACCCGCCGCGCGCCGGCCGTGAGGGTCTTGATCTCCTCGGTTTTCGCCATCTCGTCGGCGTACAGCTGCTCCAGGGACTTGCCGGACGCCTTGTACTCGTCGATCGGCGTCACGTAGCCGAGGCTCACCGTGCCGTCGTGCAGCGGGATGAACCAGAACCAGCCCGACGGCCGGTTCTCCACCACGATGTCGCCGGCCTTGGTGCCGCCGTAGAGGTTGCAGCCCTGCCAGTACGTCCAGGTGGCGATGTTCCGCAGGTCATCGTGGTAGCGGACCAGGTCGAACTCGCGGCCCAGCAGGTGGTTCTGCCCCGACGCGTCGACGAGCATCCTGCTCCGCACGGTCCGGGGCTCCTTGCTGCCCTTCTCCGTGTAGGTCACGCCGACCACCCGGTCGCCGTCGAGGACCGGCCCCCTGACCGCGGCCTCTTCCAGCACGGCCACGCCGAGTTCGCGGGCGCGGGCGAGCAGCAGCGCGTCGAAGTCGGCGCGCCGCACCTGGTAGGCGTGCTCGTACAGGGCCGACTCCTGGAACCGGAAACCCCACGTGCCCTGGTTCTTGCCCCACAGCAGCGTGCCGCCGTACTTCTTGGTGAACCCCATCGCCTCCAGCCGCTCCAGGAGGCCGAGGTCCTCGAGCGTGGGCATCAGCCCGGTGATGAGCGACTCGCCGATGTGGTAACGCGGGAACTTCTCGCGCTCGATCACGAGCACGCTGTGGCCCTTCATGGCCAGCAGTCCCGCGGTCGCCGAACCGCCGGGACCGCCACCGATCACCACGACGTCGAACTCGTCGTCTGTGCTCACTGCACTCTCCCATTCCTGTTCCTGGTGGACTTGACCGACGTCCGGGTCACAGCGCGGACAGCGGGGACCCCGGGTCCGAGACGCCGCCCCGGAGGATGCGGCGGAACTGCTCGACCATGCCGACCACAGTGGACTCGTCGTACTCCCCGTTGTTGAACCTGGCCGTGCCCGCGACCTCGCCGGTCGGCAGGATGTCCAGTCCCCACAGAACGCCGTTGGGGATGTCGGAGGTCACCGGGTGGGACTTGAGCCGCTTGCGGACCGCGGTGTACTCCACGTCGCCGATCAGCTCCGCCTCCGTCACACCCGGGTACTGCATCACCTGGAACGCCCAGACTGCGGTGCCCGGCCTTTCGTACGTCCTCGTGAGCGTCGGCGCCTGCGCGGCGATCTGCGCGAACGGCAGCTCGTGGGTGTACGCGGCGAGGCAGGCCTCCCGGGTGCGGCGGACCAGCTCCATGAAGTTGCGGCACTCGCCGAGCCCGGTGCGCAACGGCAGCATGTTGAAGAACGGTCCGACGGTCTCGTTGTAGTCGGGCTCGCCCCGGCCCGAGGTGATGACCGCCGAGACCAGGTCGTCGGCGCCCGCCCGCTGGTGCAGCAGGACGTTGAAGGCCGCCATCATCACCATGAACGGCGAGCAGCGCATGGCCGTGGCGAACGCCGTCGTCGCCGAGGCCACCTCGGGCTCGAGCACGAACCGGTACACCGCGTAGAGGGCCGGACCGTCCGGCTCGGGCAGACGGTCGGTGGGGAGGTCGACGATCTCGGCGTCGCGCATCGCCTCCCGCCAGTACGCCCGTGATTCCTCCGCCCGCGGCGAGGCGAGCGCCTCCCGCTGCCACGCGGTGAACTCGCGGTACTGCCTGGCCGGCGCGGGAGCCTCCACCGGGAAGCCCCTGCGGGCCGCGTAGAAGTTCGCGATGTCGCGGATGATCACCTGCAGGGACACACCGTCGCTCGCCACATGATGGGTGACCAGGACGCACACGGCGTCCTTCTTGTCGAACCTGCCCAACACGACCCGCAGGTGCGGCAGTTGCTCCACGCTCATCGTGGTGGCCTCGATCTCGTTGACGAAGTCGTCCACCTGCTCCTCGCGCGAGCGGGACTCGTCCGGCGGGAGGTCGACGACCATCAGTTCCGGCGGGCTCGGCGGGAACACCCTCTGGTACGGCTCGCCGTCGTCGCGGACGATCTGGGTGCGCAGCATCTCGTGGCGCGCCACCACGTCGTCGATGGCGCCCTGGAACGCCGTCGGGTCCAGTTCGCCGAGCAGCCGCCACGCGAGGATGACCAGGTGCCGGGGGCCGAACGAGCCGTCCTGCTCGCCCTTGTCGAACATGCAGAGCATCTCGAGGTTGGTGGAAAGGGGTACGCGGTCGCCGGGCAGGTCCATGGGTTCGTTTCCGTTCGCGCTCGTCGGGTGCCGGCTCATGCGGCCCTGTTCCCACTACCGTCGGCGGCGCCCCGCTGGCGCTCCGCGGCCTCGTAGAGGGCGGTGATGTTGCCGCTGCCGAAGGTCCGCGCGCCCATCCGCTCGATGAGTTCGAGGAAGATCGTGTTCCTCGGGTGCACGGACTTGGCGAAGATCTGGTACAGCTGGCCGCCGTGGTCCTCGTCGACGAGGATCTCCTGGCCACGCAGCTCGTCCACCGTGTAGCGGGTCGGAGCCACCCGGTCCGTCAGCGTGCGGTAGTACGCGTCCGGCGTGCCCATGAACGCCACGCCCCGCCGCCGCAGCTCCGCGACGGCGGTCACGATCTCGTCGGTGGCGAAGGCGATGTGCTGCACCCCCGCGCAGCCGTGCTCGTCGAGGAACTCGTCGATATGGCCCGGCTCCTGGGTGGTGTCCGGCTCGATCAGGGTCAGCGTCACGTCGCCGGAACGGCTCTCCACGACCTTCGTCGTCATCGCCTGGGCACCGATCTGGAGCTTCTCGGTGAAGGTGAGCTCGAAGTCGAACACGTTCCGGTAGAACGCGGCCGTGTCGTCGATGTCGCCGGGCCGCACGCACACCGCGAAGTGGTCGACGGACCGCAGACGGTTCGCCGAGGCGGAGACGTCCCGCGGGACGGGGCGCAGGCCGGGTACGGCCGGACCGCCCGCCCCGTCGGGACGCTCGACGAACGTGTGCACAACGTCGCCGAATCCGCCGACCGACGCGGTCACCAGGTCACCGACCCGGGCCGGCGCCGCCACGGACCGGGCGCCGCGGCCGACGGCCACCGCGTGGGCGGCCGCGGCGTCGGGCACCCGCAGCGCGATGTCGGCCACCCCGTCGCCGTGGCGCGCCACGTACCGTGCGGCGGGGTGGTCGCCGGTGACCGCCTCGGTGAGCACGAGGCTGATGTCGTTCGCACCCACCTCGACCGACCGGGCCCCGGTTTCGGCGTCGGGGCCCAGCCCGGGCTCGGACACCGCGCGCACCGCGAGCCCGTAGCCGCCGACCAGCCAGCCCAGCACGGTGTCGATGCGCCGGACGTGGAACCGGATGTGGTCCAGACGCAGGTCGTCGAAGACGAACGGATCGGATGGGGGCATGAGTTCTCCAGTCAGGTGGTCGGCTCTCGTCACACGCGGGCGTCGAGGTGTCGCCATGCCTCGTTGACGAATTCGAGGCAGGCGGCGCGCCGGACGGGGCCGTGGACGACGCGCCAGCCGCCCGGCACGGGGATCCCCGCGGGCCACAGCGAGTGCTCGCCGACCGCGTTGACGAGGACCGTGTAGTTGCCGTCCTCGTCGTCGAAGGGGTTGGTGGCCTGGTCAGCCATGGTCTGGCTCATCTGTGTCCCTCTCGTTCTCGGGGCTCGGCGGCCCTACGCGGCCCGCTCGACGGCCACCACCTCGGCGAGGCCGGCCACCGTCGGCGTGTTGAAAAGGGTGCGGATCGGCACCTCGACGCCCAGCTCCGCACGGATGCGGTTGAGCAGGCGCATGGCGAGCAGCGAGTGGCCGCCCAGATCGAAGAAGTCGTCCTCGGCACCCACCGTGGACAGGCCGAGCACCTGCGCGAAGATCCGGCAGATGGCCTCCTCCGTCGGGTCGGCGGGGGCCCGGTAGGCCGTCTCGCCGCGGAACTCCGGCACCGGCAGGGCCGAGCGGTCGAGCTTGCCGTTGGCGGTCAGCGGCAGCCGGTCGATCACGGTGAACGCGGCGGGGACCATGTATCCAGGCAGGGCCTCGCGGACGTGTTCGCGGAGCGCGGCGAGGTCCGGTTCGCCGTCCCCCGGCACCACGTACGCGGCCAGGCGGGTGTCGGCGCCGACCTCGTGGGCGACGACCGCCACGTGCGCCAAACCGGGGAATCCGGCCAGGACGGACTCGATCTCGGCCAGCTCCACCCGGAAACCGAGGATCTTGACCAGATCGGTGGCACGCCCGGCGAACTCCAGCTCGCCGTCGGCGGACAGCCGGGCGAGGTCACCGGTGCGGTACATTCGCCCGCCGCCGTCGTGGAACGGGTTGGCGACGAACGCCTCCGCGGTGAGGTCCGGCCGGCCGAGGTAGTTCCTGGCGAGGCCGCGGCCCGCGACGTAGAGCTCGCCGACGGCGCCGGGCGGCACCGGGTCGAGCCGCTCGTCGAGCACGTACAGCTCCACCCCGTCGAACGCCCGGCCGGAGCCGACGGTGACCCCGGCGCGGTAGGGGGCGGTCAGCGCCGCGTGCGTGCTGAAGACCGTGGCCTCCGTGGTGCCGTACAGGGCCCGTACGACGAGGTCCGGGCAGGTTCGCAGGACCCGGTCGACGGCGCCGGGGGCGATGACGTCGCCGCCGGTGAGCACCTCACGGACCGTCGCGAAGAGGTCCGGCGCTTCTTCGGCCACCACCCGGAACAGGCCCGCAGCCAGGTGCAGTGCGGTGATGTCGTGCTCGGTGATGTGTGCGCGCAGCCGGTCGATGTCGAACGGGCCGTCGGGGAACACGACCACGCTGCCGCCGCGCAGCAGCGGGACCAGGATCTCGTAGAGCGACACGTCGAACGCGATCGGAGCGATCAGCGACACCCGCTCGTGGTTGCCGGTGTCCCAGCAGCGGTCGAGCGCGAGGTCGACGGTGCCGCCGTGGCGGACCGCGACGCCCTTGGGGTGCCCCGTCGAACCCGACGTGTACATCACGTAGGCGAGGTCGTCCTCGCCGACCGCCACCGCCGGTGGCGTGGCGGATGCGGCGGCGCTCACCGGGGCGTTCCCGACGAGGACGGTCCGCGCGACCTCCGGCAGCCCGCTCCGGGTCGTCGCGGCGTCGGTCAGCAGAATCTCGGCGCCGGACTGCGCGACGATCCACTGCTGCCGGTCCGCGGGATAACCGGAGTGCACCGGCAGGTACGCCCCGCCCGCCTTGAGCGTGGCGAGCAGTGCGACGACGACCTGCGCCGAGCGCTCCAGCAGCACGGCGACCGGGGCGCCCGGTTCGACGCCGAGAGCCACCAGGTGATGGGCCAGCCCGTTGGCCCGCTCGTCCAACTCGCGATAAGTGAGCACCGCATCGTCCGACCGGACCGCGACGGCATCCGGTGTACGGGCGGCTTGTGCGGCGAAAACCTCGTGTACCAACCGGGACACAGTCAATCTCCCATCCGCCCTGTCTTCGTGTCGCGATTCAGTGTGGGGAGTGCCGCCGCCGCGGACATCTCCCTGTTTGCGGTGGTCGCGGAAGTTCCCCGCGGGGCAGGCGGAGCGGGCACACGAGCTGCCTATCGTGGACGGATGACGACCACGACAGACGCCGTCGCCGACCTGCGGGCCGTACTCCCCGAGCCGGGCAGCGTGCTCACCGACCCGGACCTGCTGCACGCCGGCAGCCGCGACCAGTCCGGCCTGTGCCCGGCCGGCACACCGCTCGTCGTCGTACGCCCGCGCGACACCGCCGAGGTGGCCGCCGCGGTGCGGGTCGCCGCGGCGCACGGTCTCCCCGTCGTGCCGCAAGGCGCACTGACCGGACTCGCCGGCGGGGCCAACGCCGTCGACGGCGCGGTCATCGTGTCGCTCACGCGGCTGAAGCGCATCAGCATCGACGCCGAGGCGCGTCTCGCGGTCGTGGGCGCGGGAGTCGTCAACGCCGACCTCAGCAGGGCGGCCGCCCGCGACGAGCTGGACTACCCCCCGGACCCCGGCTCGTGGGAATCGTCGACCATCGGCGGCAACGTCGCGACCAACGCGGGCGGCATGTGCTGCGTGAAGTACGGCGTCACCGGCCGGTACGTGGTCGGGCTGACCGTGGTCCTCGCCGACGGCGCCGTCCTGCGCTGCGGACGGCACGGTCTGAACCGGACCGCCGGATACGACCTCACGGGACTGTTCACCGGGTCCGAGGGCACATTGGGCATCATCACCGAGGTCGTCCTGCGACTGCGGCCCGCACGGCGCACGCACCGCACCCTCGTCGCGGTGTTCCCCACGGTGGCCGCGGCCGGCCGGGCGATCACGGGCATCACCGGGTCGGGAGTCACTCCGAGCCTGCTGGAGCTCCTCGACCGGACGCACCTGCGGGCCATCGAGGAGTACCGGCCGTCCGGACTGGACACCGACGCCGACGCGTTGCTGCTCGCCGCGTCCGACGCGGGACCCGCCGCGCGGCCCGACCTGGACCTCATGGCCGCACACTGCGAACGCGCGGGCGCGACCGAGCTGCACGTCGCGACCGACCAGGCGGAGGCCGACGCGCTGCTCGCCGCCCGAAGGCTCGCGCACCCGGCGATGGAGCACCTCGCCGCGCGGCGGTTCCCCGGCGGCCGGGGCGGTCTCGTCGTCGACGACGTGGCTGTGCCGCGCGACCGGATCGTCGAACTGGTCGAGGGCGTCGCGCGCATCGCGGAGAGCCACGACGTGCTGGTCGGTGTGGTCGGGCACGCGGGAGTCGGCAACCTCCACCCGGTGATCGTGGTCGACCGGTCCGACCCGGCCGTACTGGCCCGGGGGCAGGCGGCGTTCGACGAGATCATGCGGCTCGGCCTCGCACTCGGCGGGACCTGCACCGGCGAGCACGGCGTCGGCCTGCTCAAGCGGGACTGGCTCGAGCGCGAACTCGGCCCGGTCGGCGTACGCGTTCACCAGGCCGTCAAGCAGGCACTCGACCCGGCGGGAATCCTCAACCCCGGCAAGGTGGTTCCGCCCGCGCACGACGGGAGTTGATGTCCGTCCACACGGCTTCCAGGCTCTAGGGGAAGACATCCCTACCGTACGAGGGGGCGCGATGGAGATCGCGGTCATCGCCGGGACACCCTTCGACGCAGGGGTCGGTGCGAACCTGCTGCGGGACGCCGGACACTCCGCGACCCCGTACCCCATGGCCGGGTCCCCGGACGAGCAGGACGCGCTGCAGTACGAGCGCCCCGACACACTGCGGGCCGCGTTCCTCGGCCTGGTGCGCGACCTCGACGCACGCGGTCACCGGGTGGCGATGCTGTTCTGCAACTCGCTCTCCGCCGTGGTCGACCACGATGCGGCGGCCGACGCGGTCGCGCTCTCCCTGGTCTCCCCGGCCACCGTCTACCGCGAGGTCGCGGCCGTCCACCGGCGCGTGCTGGTCGTCACCGGCAACGGGTCGGCGGTGGCCGGCTACGAACGGGTGACCGGGCCGTCGGCCCACCGCGCGCTCGGGGTCTCCGACCCGGCGCTCGTGCGAGCCATCGAGACCGGCGACCCGGCCACGGCGTTCCGCGAGTCGGACTTGCCCGAGACGCTGCATCTGGCCGAGCGCGCCCGGCTCGACGCGGTCGTGCTCGCGTGCACCCACTTCACCACGGTGCTGCCGCACGTGCTCGCGGCGTGCCGACTGCCCGTGATCGACGTCGGCGGCCGGCTCGTCGAGCTGACCGCGCGGGCCGCAACCGCCGAACCGGCGGGCAGGGCACCGGGCGGTGCGTCGGACGGGAGGAGGCCGTAGTGGTCGAGCTGGCCCGAGAGTCCCTGCACGCCTCGGTGTGGGACCCGGTGGCGACGTCCATGAATTTCCTCAACGAGGTCGCTGGCCGGTTCCCGGACGCGATCTCCCTCGCGGCCGGGCGCCCCTGGGACGGCTTCCACGACCCGGACGCCCTCCCCCGGTACCTGCGCACCTTCCAGGACCACCTGGCGGGGTCCGGAACGCCCCCGGAACGGGTGCGGTCGCTCCTCATGCAGTACGGCAGGACCAACGGTGTGCTCGGCGAACTGATCGCGCGGCTGCTGGCGAACGACGAGGGCATCACTGTGCGCCAGGAGGCGATCGCGGTCACCTCGGGCTGCCAGGAGGCGATGGTCATCGCGCTGCGTGGCCTGTGCGCGCGGCCCGACGACGTCGTGCTCGCCGTGGACCCCTGCTACGTCGGGTTCACCGGCGCGGCGCGCCTGCTCGGGATCGACGTGGTCCCGGTGCCGGAGGCGCCCGGCGGACTGGACCCGGCGGACGTCGCGGCGGCCGCGCGCGCCGTGCGGGCCGGGGGCCGCAACCCGAAGGCCCTCTACGTCGTGCCGAACTTCTCCAACCCCTCCGGTGCCTCGCTGCCGGTGGCGGCCAGACGCGCACTGCTCGACGTCGCGGAGGCCGAGGACCTGATCGTGCTCGAGGACGACCCGTACGGCCTCTTCGGCCTCGACGACCAGCCCCGCGTGTCCCTCAAGGCGCTCGACCGGCACACGCGGGTCGTCTACCTCGGCTCGTTCGCGAAGTCGTGCTTCCCCGGCGCGCGGGTCGGGTTCCTCGTCGCCGACCAGCCGGTCGTCGACCGCTGCGGGCGGCACACACTGCTCGCCGAGGAGTTGTCGACGGTCAAGAGCATGCTCACGGTCAACACCTCGCCGGTGGCGCAGGCGGTGATCGGCGGCCTGCTCGTCGAGTCCGGCTGCAGTCTCCGCGCGGCCAACCGGGAGAAGACCGCTTTCTACCGGCGCAACCTGCGCACGCTGCTCGCCGCGCTCGAGGAGCACTTCCCGGCCGCGAGCCGGCAGGGCATCCGCTGGACCGCGCCGGACGGCGGGTTCTTCGTCGTGCTCGAGGTGCCCGTGCCGGCCGACGAAGGGCTGCTGGAGCTCTCCGCCCAGCAGTACGGCGTGCTGTGGACGCCGATGAGGTTCTTCTACGCCGACGGCGGGACGCACGCGCTGCGGCTGTCGTGCAGCGCGCTCGGGCCCGACCGGATCGGCGAGGGCGTCGCGCGGCTCGCCCGGCTGCTGGCCGATCACGGCTGACCGGCGCCCGCGCCGACTCCGCAACGCAGGAGACGAGGATTCCCAAGTACGCCGAGGAGACTGGGAAACAGGATGGTTGCGAAGGGACGTTCCATGAGCGAATCGGACTGGACACCGGCTCAGGTGGCCGAGCTGTACGACAGTTCGTGCCGGATGTCGACGATGTTCAACGACGGGTACGAGCACCTGGGCTACTGGTACGACGACAAGGACGACGCCAGCGTCGAGGAGGCGGGCAAGCGCCTGACCCGCAAGGTCGCCGACATCCTCGGCCTGCGCCGCGGCGAGCACCTGCTCGACGCGGGCTGCGGGGTCGGCGCGCCCGCGACCCAGATCGCCCGTGAGGTCGGCGCCCGCGTCACCGGCATCACGATCAGCCCGGTGGAGTGCGAGGCGGCGGAAAAACGGGCGGCGAAGGCGGGCCTGTTCCACCGGGTGCGGTTCCAGGTCCGCGATTACCACGACCTGCCGTACGGCGACGGCCACTTCGACGCCGTGATGGCCATGGAGGCCCTGTCGCACTCGGTCGACCTGACGAAGGCCCTGTCCGAGTTCCACCGCGTGCTCAAGCCGGGCGGCCGCGTCGCGATCAGCGAGACGACCATGGTCCACCCCGACGCCCAGCTGCCGCCGTTCTTCCGCAGCCGCCGCCCGATGACGGCCGACGGGTGGCTGGAGGTCCTGCGGGCCGCCGGTTTCGTCGTCGAGGAGTGGACGCAGTGCGGGCACCGCGTGTACGGCATGGGAAACCGCTACGTCGAGCGCGTCGAGGAGTTGCGGGACGAACTCGTGGCGGAGTTCGGCGCGGAGTTCGTCGACACGGTCAAGCAGGGCCAGAAGGACATGTTCGCACCGGGGCCGGACCACATGGGCTACCTCGTTCTCTGCGCCCGCAAGCCGGCGAACTGAGACCGCCGTGGTCGACGACGCCGTGTGGAAGGAAGTCGAGGCGGCCCGGCTGCGGCTGGCCGACCTGCTGGACGACCTGTCCGACGGGGAGTGGGAGGCCCCGTCGCTGTGCGACGGCTGGCGGGTCCGCGATGTGGCGGCACATCTGACCCTGCCACCGACGCTTACGACGGGCGGGTGGATGAAGGAACTGGTGCGCTCCGGCGGCGCGTTCCACCGGATGATCAGGAACTCGGCGGTACGGGCGGCCCGGGAGCCGACGGGCGAACTCGTGGCGCGGCTGCGTGAGCATGCCTGCTCGCGTCTCGTCCCGCCCGCGCCGGGCGCCGGTGCGGACACGACGGTCATGGACGTGCTGACGCACAGCCAGGACATCGCCATCCCTCTGGGCCGGGAGATCGAGATCGTGCCGGACGCCGCCCGCGCCGGTCTGGAGAGCCTGTGGCGGCTGCGGTTCCCGTTCAATCCTCGCAAGGCACTGCGTGGCATTCGGTTCGTGGCGACCGACTCGCCCTGGGACGTCGGTGACGGGCCGGTCGTGACCGGCCGGACCGCGGCGCTCCTGCTGGTGTTCACCCATCGTGGGGCAGGGCTGGAGCGGGTGTCGGGCGCGGGTGTGCCGCTGCTGCGCGCTCGTTTGGCCTGATCGGTCCGGGCGCGTACGTCCGTGCCCGGCCCCTTTCGGACGCGTGGACGGACCGGGTCGGTGGTGCGGAGTCCGTGCACGGTCACCCGGCTGGCCGTCGGCGCCTCGCCCGCTGTGGCCCGCCGGTGGACGGGGCACAGCGGGCGAGGCCCGGGACGGCCCGGGACCGTGGGGCGTCCCCGCATTGTCCGGCTGTGGTCATGAGGGACCCCGGCTTCCGGGCCCGCCCGACCGCCGGACGGGTCCCGGTGGCCGGGTTCCCCGCGGGTTTTCTGCGGTGCTGTGTGTCGCCCGGTGCGTTGAGTACGTCCGCACCGTCCGTCGCATCGTCTGTCGTACCGAGGGGGTCGTTCGCTCTGCACCGCGATCCGGACATCGATCGGGTACGCGCCCTGCTGGCCCGCTGCGATGAGACCGTGCACGGTCCCGAACCGGCTCTGCCGTGCTTCCGGCTTGTCGAGGGTGACGTCCCCGTCCTCGGCAACTACCGGTGCTGGCACGGCCGTGACGCGCACAGCGGTGAGCGCACCGTCCGCATCCTCACTCTGTGCACGGCCGACGCCCGTTGAGTGCGGTCCCACCGCGATGGCACGCACCGGTGTCCCGTTCAAGAAGGAAAGCGTGGTGGCGCGCGCTAAGCTGCAAGCGCCCCGCGGGGGAAGTCCGGTCGAAGTCCGGCGCTGACCCGCAACGGTGGGCGGAGTCCTGTACAGGGTTCCGCGAGCCCGATTACCCGCGGTGGTGAAGCTCCTGTCGATCGCCGTGGACTGCGAGAGGGTGCTGCGCAGGGCGCCCGGGCGCCCGGAGCCGCTCCTTTGATCACGTAGGTGCACGGCCCGAGGCGAAAGCGATCCGCCTGTGGCCACGCTCCGCGACCGCATACCCGCTGTACCGCACCGCACCGCCAGCGGCGGGTCTCCACCGCTCCGGCGCGTCTCGTTGCCCCTGCTCGTGACCGGTCTGTGCGCCGCGCTGCCCGTCTCTCTGGCCTGCGGGGCGGGTATCGGCGCGTCGGGGCTCTCGTGGAGCGAGGCGCTGCATTACCTCTGGGCGGGGCTGACCGGTGGGGCCATCGCTGCGGACGAGGTCTCCTCCTACACCATCGTGTGGGAACTGCGCTTCCCGCGCGCCGTGCTCGCGGCGGTCGTCGGCGCCGGTCTGGCATCCGTCGGGGTCGCCGTCCAGGCCATGGTCCGCAACGCGCTCGCGGACCCGTTCGTCCTCGGGATCTCCTCCGGTGCGGGCGTGGGAGCCAACGCCGTGCTCATCTTCGGTGTCTTCGGCGCCCTGGGCATCTGGGCGCTGTCCACGGCGGCGTTCCTCTCCGCGCTCGCGGCCATGACCCTGGTGTACGCGATCGCCCGGACCCCGCGGGGGCTGACACCGCTGCGGCTCGTGCTCACCGGTACCGCGATGTACTACGGCTTCTCGGCCGTGACCACGTTCATGGTGTTCGCCGCGGAACACGGCGAGGCGGCCCGGTCCGCGGTGATGTGGCTGCTCGGCAGTCTGGGCGGCGCGAGCTGGTCCTCCGTACCGGTCGCGGCGGGCGCGGTCCTCGCCGGCCTGGCCCACCTCGGGTGGTCGGCCCGGCGTCTGAACGCCCTGGCAATGGGCGATGAGACCGCCGCCGCGCTGGGGGTGGACCCCGCACGGTTGCGTAAGGAACTCTTCCTCACCACCGCCGCCGTCACCGGGGCGGTGGTCGCGGTGAGCGGGGCGATCGGCTTCGTGGGCCTGATGGTCCCGCACGCCGCCCGGATGCTGGTCGGCGCGGACCACCGCAGGCTGCTGGCCGTCGCACCCCTGGCCGGCGCCGTGCTGCTGATCTGGGTCGACATCCTGTCGCGCGTGGTGCTCGCCCCGGCCGAACTGCCCTTGGGCGTCCTGACGGCGGCGATCGGTGTGCCGTGCTTCGTGATGCTCATGCGCCGCCGCACCTACACCTTCGGAGGCGTGTGATGCAGGTCGACATCGACGCGGTGACGATGGAGATCTCCGGTGCGCGGGTGCTGGAGGAGATCTCACTGCGGGCGGACAGCGGCCAGGTCGTGGGCCTCGTCGGGCCCAACGGCAGCGGCAAGTCGACCCTGTTGCGGTGCGTCTACCGGGCCCTGCGCCCCACAGCCGGTGCGGTGCGCCTCGGCGGCGACGACCTGCTGGCCCTGAACACGCGCGAGAGCGCACGCCGGCTGGCGGCCCTTCCGCAGGAAGCGGCCACGGAGTTCGACTTCACGGTGGCCGAGGTCGTGGCCATGGGCAGGCTGCCGCACCAGGGGGCGGTGGCCCGGGACACCGACGAGGACCTGCGTGCGTGCGCCGCCGCGCTGGAGGAAGTCGGCGCCGGCCACCTGGCCGACCGCGGCTTCCTCACGCTCTCCGGCGGTGAGAAGCAACGGGTCCTGATCGCCCGCGCGCTCGCCCAGCAGCCGCAGGTCCTGGTGCTGGACGAGCCCACCAACCACCTCGACATCGCCCAGCAGCTGGAGGTCCTGTCCCTGATCCGGGCCAGCGGGCTGACCGTGCTCACCGCGCTGCACGACCTCAACCTTGCCGCGCTCCACTGCGACGTCCTGCACGTCATCGACGGCGGCCGGATCGTCGCCTCCGGCGCCCCCCACGACGTCCTCACGCCCGTCGTGCTGGCCGACGTCTTCGGTGTCCGGGCACACCGCGTCCCCCACCCCGAGACAGGCGCGATCCAACTGCTCTTCGACCGTCTTCCCTCCCAGTAGTCCGCCCACCCCGGCCCATCCGCGAAGGAGCCACCACCATGCCCAACCTCGCACGCCCCACCGCCTTCGCTCTCCTCCTGGCCTTCGCCGTCACCGGCTGCGGCGCCGACGTCTCGTCGCAGGAGGCAAAGGGAAACGGCGCCCGAACACACGACAGCCACTATCCGGTCACGGTCGAAAACTGCGGCGAGAAGAAGACCTTCGAGAGGGCTCCGCAGCGCGTGGTCACCAACGACGTGGGCATCACCGAGATCATGTTCGCCCTCGGCCTCGAGGACCACATGGCCGGATACGTCATGCCCGACGACAAGGGCGACCTCACCAAGGTGCCGTGGAAGGACGGCTACCGGAAGACCGAATGGCTCTCGAAGGACCGGATCAACAAGGAACTGGTCCTGGACGTCCGTGCCGACCTGGTCTTCGCGGGCTGGAACTACGGCTTCAACGAGGGCGAGGGCTTCACGCCCGCCGTGCTGCAACGCCTGGGCATCGACTCGTACCTGCTCAGCGAGTCGTGCCGCAACGGACAGGGCAAGGCCCGCGGCGTGATGCCCCCGCTCGACGCGCTGTACACGGACCTGCGGAACCTGGGGAAGGTCTTCGGCGTCGAGGACAGGGCCGAAGCCCTCATCACCGAGTTCCGCGAGCAGGTGGCCCAAGCACAGGCGAAAGCCCCGAAGGGCGCCGACCGGCCGCGGGTGTTCCTCTACGACAGCGGCGAGGACAAGCCGTTCACGTCCGGCGCCTTCGCCGGGCCCCACGACATCATCACCAAGGCCGGCGGCGACCACATCATGAAGGATCTCAAGGACAGTTGGACCACCGTGGGCTGGGAGACGGTCGTCGCCCGTGACCCCGAGGTCATCGTGATCAACGATTACGGGGACATCACCGCGGAACAGAAGCGGAAGTTCCTCACGTCCTACAAGCCGCTCGCGAACGTCTCCGCCGTCAAGAACGACCGAATCATCACTCTCGACTACGTCGACCTCGTCGAGAGCCCGCGCAACCCCGCGGCCATCAGCTCACTCGCGGCGGACCTGAGGCGCCTCCACTCCTGAACCCAGAGCCCTCTCGAGGGGCTGCCCGGAGGTACGGACAAGAACCTGGACGCCGCCTGCGCCGCGGTCGTCACCGAAATCAGCCGCACAGACGGCAAGGCAAGTCTGCTTCTGGCGTTCAACGGTGCGGCCTTGGTGCTCCAGCAGCGGTTCGTGTCCTGAGCTGGTGGTTGTCGTCATCCTGGCATGGGGGCATGACCGGAGCCGGTTGCTGGGCTGAGGAATCGCAGTCGGTGTCCGCGCGGGTGGCGGGCCGGTTCGTTCGGGCGGATCTGCGGTGGCGGATGCGTGATTACGTCCGCGGTCTGCGGAGACGGGCGGCCCGCGGAATGGACGGGTCGCCGTACCCCCGGCGGCTGCTGAACAGCAGCCGCCGGGACGCGGACGCCCTGCGTGACGGCGTCCGTGCCTACGCGGCCGAGCGGCTCGGCCCGGACGGAGTACTGATCAGTGACGACACCCGGTCCCTCAAGGAGAACAGCACCTCGGCCGGGGTGGACCGGCAGTACACCGGCACCTCGGGAAAGATCGACAATCCCCCGGAGGGGGCACCCCAAGCCAGATCGGGGGGTTCGCGCCTATGCCACCGGCTCGGGCCGGTCTCTGGTGGACCGGGACCTTCATCTCCCCCAAGCCTGGACGCTGGACCGTGACCGGTGCCGGGCGGCGAAGATCCCCGACGAACGCGGCTTCGCCACCAAGGGCGAACTGACCCGGAACATCGTCCACCGCAGCCCGTCCGACCCCGAAGAAATCACCTATTACCCGGCCTACGCACCCGACTGAAGTGGTCGGCCTGGAGAAGACCCCGCCAGGCCGTCGCCCGCCGCTGCCCCTACCGAAAACGCAGCTCAGAACACGAACCACTGCTGGAGTACTAAACGCCCTGGGCGCCTCTGTGCGGCGGGTTCCGCTGCCCGCCCGGCGGCCCGCACAGCCGGTCACGAGCGGAGAGCCCCGATGAGCAACGGCACAGACGGCCGCGAGCGCGCCGTGCAGCAGACCTTCACCCGCCCCATCCCCAAGACGGCGGGCGTACAGATGCGCTACCTGGTCAAGCAGCTGGAGGGCATCCGCGTCGTAGCTGATGCGCCCGGCATCTCCCAGCACGCCGTCGAAGACCAGATCCGTCAGCCCCGTGCCGACTTCGCCCAGCGTCTGGAGACCGCGGTACGCGCACGCTGTCAGCCCTGCGTCCGCGCACGCGCCCGCCGTCAGGCCGCCACACCACCGGACTCGTCATCAACACCCGCGCACGTTTCGGCCTCACCGCCGCACCCGGCACCAGCGATGACGCCCGCCTCTTCGACCCCCAGGAGGCCGGCGCCACCGAGCAGCAGCTGCGCGAGCTCGCCGCCGACGGGCTCGACGACATGCCCTTCCGAGACCAGGGCCGCCATGCGCCCGGTCTGACCGTGGAGTCCACCGACATCAAGACCCTGGAGTGCGGGCTGTGACCCTGAAGCAGAGCCCAGGTGCGCCGACGTCATCTTTCGTTCCCTGGCAGTTCAACCAGCGCCGATATCACCTGACGGTCACGCACAGCTCGTTCACAGGAGAGTGTTACATGAAGCATTCGATGCGGTGGCTGGGACGTGCAGGAATGGCGAGCGTGGGGTTGGCCCTGATGATCGGACCGGTAGCCGTACCCGCGATGGCGGCACCGGCCGCGGACCTGGCCGCTCCCTCGGTCGCGCAAGCGACCGTGGAGCCGGCGCCCGCCCCGACAGGGCTGGCCTACACCTACGACTCGAACACCCAGACGGTGACCGTCACCTGGGATCCCAAGAGCCCGACAGACACAGTGACGCAGTACTACAACATAGGTTCATGCAACAACGGCGTCTGGTGCTCGATCCTGGTCAGTGAGGCCATTTACGGAAACACATACCAATACCAGCAGGCACCCGGCACGACGAGAAACTTCGCCGTCTGGGCAGTAAATTCAACCTTCCAGCGAACCGCCTCAACAATTCTTCCCATTACCACGTGAACACCTGAACAACCCTATCCTTCGATAGAAGGAACACCGGCCCGCACCCCTTCGGGGTGCGGGCCGGTTGATTTTCCAATTCCTACACAGTGTATTAATTTGATACATGGAAACGGCGGGTGGGGTTGGGGGTGCGGGGGCGGTTTCGCCAAAAGTACATGCTGCATCAAGTGATGCAGGGTCACCCAACCCAGCCACCCCCCTCCTTGCTGCTGCTCGGGCCGCAGGCCCGTGGGCCGACCCGCGCAGCGGGGCCGGCCTCTTGGGCGCACAGCGCCCCGAGTGGCGGGAGCGCAGCGGAGGCCACCCAGTGAGGTCGCTGCGCTCCCACAGCCCCCAGGAGCGGC
>NZ_JBVITR010000011.1:134428-143463 GCF_055574875.1 Streptomyces sp. NPDC034670 | reverse complement strand
CCCCCCCCCCCCCCCCCCCCCCCCCCCCCCCCCCCCCCCCCCCCCCCCCCCCCCCCCCCCCCCCCCCCCCCCCCCCCCCCCCCCCCCCCCCCGGCCCCGGTTCACCGTTCGGGCGTGCTGTCCTGCACCGGCTCCAGCGTCTCCACGGCCGGCGTCGCGGCGTGCACGGGCGGGGCGTCGGCGGACGCGGCGCGGCGGCGCGTCAGGCTCAGCGCGACGGGCTCCGTGTAACGGGCCGTGAGCGGTCCGAGGACGACCAGGATCAGGACGTACGCCGTGGCCAGCGGGCCGAGGTCCGGCTCGATGCCCGCGGTGACCGCGAGCCCGGCGATCACGATGGAGAACTCGCCGCGGGCGACCAGGGTGCCGCCCGCGCGCCAGCGGCCCTTGGGGGAGATCCCGGCCCGTCGGGCGGCCCAGTACCCCGTGGCGATCTTCGTCAGCGCGGTGATCACGGCGAGCGCCAGGGCGGGCAGGATCACCGGCGGTATGGACTGGGGATCGGTGTGCAGGCCGAAGAAGACGAAGAACACCGCGGCGAACAGGTCCCGCAGCGGTGCCAGCAGGTTGTGCGTGCCCTCGGCGACCTCCCCGGACAGGGCGATGCCGACCAGGAACGCGCCCACGGCCGCCGAGACCTGCAGCTGCTGGGCGATGCCCGCGACGAGCAGCGTCAGGCCCAGCACCACCAGCAGCAGCTTCTCCGGGTCGTCGCTGGAGACGAACCGGGAGATCACCCTCCCGTAGCGGACGGCGACGAACAGCACGAGCCCGGCGACGCCCAGGGCGATGGCCAGCGTGACACTGCCCGCGGCGAGGCTGACTCCGGCCAGCAGGGCGGTGATGATCGGCAGGTAGACCGCCATCGCCAGGTCCTCGAGCACCAGGATGCTGAGGATCACCGGGGTCTCGCGGTTGCCGAGCCGTCCGAGGTCGCCGAGGACCTTGGCGATGACGCCGGAGGAGGAGATCCAGGTGACGCCGGCCAGCACCACGGCGGCGACCGGGCCCCAGCCGAGCAGCAGGGCCATGGCGGCGCCGGGCAGGGCGTTCAGCGTCATGTCCACGAGGCCGGCCGGGTACTGGGTCTTGAGGTTGGAGACGAGGTCGCTGGCCGTGTACTCCAGGCCGAGCATGAGCAGCAGCAGGATGACGCCGATCTCGGCGCCGATCGCCACGAACTCCTCACTCGCGCCGAGCGGCAGCAGCCCGCCCTCGCCGAAGGCCAGGCCGGCCAGCAGGTACAGGGGGATCGGGGAGAACCGCAGGCGCCCGGCGAGGCGGCCCAGCAGGCCGAGCCCGAGGATGATCGCGCCGAACTCGATCAGGAAGATCGCGGAAGAGTGCATGCGCTCACTCCCTTCCGAGTATCCGGGCGGCGGCCTCGATGCCCTCGCGGGTACCGATCACGATCAGGGTGTCCCCTCCGGCCAGCCGGAAGTCCGGCGCGGGGGACGGGATCGCCTCCGCCCGCCGCAGCACGGCGACGATCGACGCGCCGGTGTCCGTGCGCATCCGCGTCTCCCCCAGCACCCGGCCGTTCCAGTGGGAGGTCGACGACAGCTCGATGCGCTCGGCGACCAGTCCCAGGTCGGTGGTGTGCAGCAGGTTGGGGCTGTGGTGGGCGGGCATCAGCGCGTCGATCATCGCGGCCGACTCGGCGACGGTCAGGCGCAGCGACTGGGCGCAGGCGTCCGGGTCGTCGGAACGGTAGATGTTGACCGTGCGGGCGCCGTCCCGGTGCGCGATCACGGACAAGTGCTGGTGCTCACGCGTGGTGAGGTCGTATTTCACGCCTATGCCCGGCAGTGGCGTGGCGCTCATCCGTGGAGCAGGCACGGCCCCTCCCCCTTCTCGGTTCTCGGTGCTTCGTACTGGGTGGAGAGCCTCATCGAGCCGATGATCGACACCCACGGCGGACATGGTGCCATCCGGCCTTCCGGCCGGAACATGGGTGTTGTCACGGATGGACACGGACCGCGAGGGGTCAGAAGGATACCCGGGGTTCGTTCCGGCGCAGGTCAACGGAGTGAGTCGACGGTTCGCGGACAGACGGAACACACCGGTCGGCCCTCGGCCGCGGCCCCTTCGGTCCCTGTCGGCGTCTCCCGGCGGAAGCCACCCCGCGGACGCCGGACGGGAAGGGCACGGGAGGTCCCATGAGCGGTTCGGTCGTCGTGGGAGTGGACGGTTCGGCGTCGAGTCTGGCCGCCGTGGAGGTGGCGGCCGAGGAGGCGAGGCGGCGATCGGCCGGGCTGCGGGTGGTCCACGCCTTCCTCTGGCCCGCGATGCACGTGCCGCTGGGCGCGTCACCGCTGGGGCCGGCCGACGGGGGTCTGCGGGCCGTGACCGAACGGCTGGTGGCCGAGGCGGTGGAACGCGCCCGGTCCGTGGCTCCGGACGCGGAGGTCTCGCAGGCCGTCGTGACGGGCGAACCGCTGACCGTGCTGGAGGCCCAGTCGCGTTCCGCGGATCTCGTGGTCGTCGGGTCGCGGGGCATGGGCGGGTTCGTCGGGCTGCTGGTGGGGTCGACGGCCGTGCACCTGGCGGCACACGGGAAGTGCCCGGTCCTGGCCGTGCGCGGGCGGACCGTACCGCAGGGGCCGGTCGTGCTCGGCGTCGACGGTTCCGCAGCGGGCGCGCGGGCGGTCGGCTTCGCCTTCGCCGAGGCGGAACTGTACGGGGCGGACCTGGTCGCCCTGCACTCCTGGACCGACTGGAGCGCCCCGAGGCCGGCCCCGCGGGACGAGCGGGCGCCGTACGCGAACGGGCCCGGCGACCCGGCCGCGAGCGGGGAGCGTCTGCTCGCGCAGGCCCTGGCGGGACACCGGGAGCGGCACCCCGGTGTGAAGGTGCGGCACGAGGTCGTGCGCGGCGGCGCCCGGGAGGCGCTGATCGAGGCGAGCCGTACGGCGCGGCTGCTGGTGGTCGGGGCCCGCGGGCGGGGCGGCTTCTCCGGACTGGTGCTGGGTTCGGTGAGCCAGGCCGCGCTGCACCACGCGCACGGCCCGGTGGCCGTCGTGCGGGGCGGCGGGGACGCCTAGGCGCGTGTTCCGGCGCCCGGCCCTCGGCTTCCGGGCTCCGCGTGCCGGGGCCGGTGCGCCGCGGTCCGCGTGCCGGGCGACGCGTGGGCGCCGTCGCCCGCGGGTACCCGGATGCGCCGCCGGGGACCGGGGACGGGAGAGAGCAGTGAACGACACGGTCATCGTCGGGGTGGACGGCTCGCTGCCCAGTCTCGCCGCGGTCGACGTCGCGGCCGGGGAGGCCCGGCTGCGCGGCGCGCAGCTGCGGATCGTGCACGCCTTCAGCCGCCCCGCCGACCTGGATCCGATGATCCACGGCGTACTGGCGCGGGCCGAGCAGCGTGCCCACGCCCTCGCGCCGGACCTGGAGATCGCCCGGACCGTGGCGTCGGGCGAGACGCTGACGGTGCTGCGGAGCGAGTCGCGCCACGCGGTCCTCGCGGTGGTCGGCGGACGGGGCCGCGGCGGGTTCGGGGGGCTGCTGCTGGGCTCGAAGGTCGTGCAGCTGGCCGCGCACGGCCACTGCCCGCTCATGGTGGTCCGCGGCCGCTCCGACCCCCGGGGGCCGGTGCTCCTCGCCGTGGACGGCTCGCCCGCCGGGGACGCGGCGGCGGCGTTCGCCTTCGCCGAGGCCGAGCTGCGCGGGGCCCCGCTGGTCGCGATGCACGTGTGGAACACCTGGAGCGAGCCGACGCCCTACGAGGGCCCCGCCGACCCGCTGAACGTCGTGGTGGACCTCGACCGGCTCCGCGAGAGGCACCGGCGGCTGCTGGAGGAGACGGTGGCACCCCTGCGGGCCGCTCGTCCCCGGGTCGCCGTGGAGCTGCGCCTGGAACGGGCACGGGTGCGCCACGCGCTGCTCGACGCCGCCCGGGACGCCCAGCTGGTGGTGGCCGGCGCCCGCGGTCACGGCGGCTTCACCGGGATGCTGCTCGGCTCGGTCAGCCAGGCGCTGCTGTACCACGCCGCCTGCCCCGTCGCCGTCGTCCGCGGGACGGGCTGACCGGACCGGCGGCCGGACTCCTCCGGCGCCCCGCGTCACGGGCCCCGCGCGGTGGGGTCGTGCACACCGCGCGGGGGGGCCGGCCGGACGGACGCGTCCCGCCCGGCCGGCCGCCCCGGCACCGTGTCCGCCGCCGGCGACGGGGCGGGCGGGAGGACGGGGCTACCCGAGGAACGACAGCCGCACCCGGCGGCTGGGGTTGTCCTTGTTGGTGTCGACCAGGCACACCGACTGCCAGGTGCCCAGCTCCAGGCGGCCGCCCACCACCGGCAGCGTGGCGTGGGGCGGGACGAAGGCGGGCAGGACGTGGTCGCGGCCGTGGCCGGGGCTGCCGTGGCGGTGCTGCCAGCGGTCGTCGGCGGGCAGCAGGGTGTGCAGGGCGGCCAGGAGGTCGTCGTCGCTGCCGGCACCGGTCTCGATGACGGCGATGCCGGCCGTGGCGTGCGGCACGAAGACGTTCAGCAGGCCGTCGCGGCCGGCCGCCGCCTCCCGCAGGAAGGACTCGCAGTCGCCGGTGAGGTCGACGACCCGCTCCGAGGAGCCGGTGGTGAGGGTCAGGACTCGGGTGGTGAAGGCATCCGACATGCCCTCCATCCTGGCCGACGCGCCGGGGATCTTCCCGGACCGCCCGCGGGAAGATCCACGGTTCGCGGCTCGTTGGTAGAAATGTGAACGACATACGTGAGGTCGAGGTGGTCGTCGTGGGCGCGGGGCAGGCGGGGCTGTCCAGCGCCCATCACCTGCGGCGGGCCGGGTTCGAGCCGGGCCGCGGCTTCGTGGTGCTCGACCGCTCTCCCGGTCCGGGCGGCGCGTGGCAGTTCCGGTGGCCCTCGCTGACGTACGGCAAGGTGCACGGGATGCACGCGCTGCCCGGCATGGAACTCACGGGCGCCGATCCGGCGCGGCCCTCCTCCGAGGTGATCGCCGCGTACTTCGACGACTACGAGCGGACCTTCGACCTGCGGGTGAGGCGCCCGGTGGACGTGCGGGCCGTACGGGAGGGAACCGGCGGGCGGTTGCTCGTCGAGACCTCGGACGGCACCTGGTCGACGCGGGCGCTGATCAACGCCACCGGCACCTGGGACCGGCCGTTCCTGCCGCGCTACCCGGGACAGGAGACCTTCCGGGGGCGGCAGCTGCACACCGCGCGGTACCCCGGGCCGGAGGCGTTCGCCGGGCAGCGGGTGGTCGTGGTGGGCGGCGGCGCCTCGGGCACCCAGCACCTGCTGGAGATCGCGCCGTACGCGGCGTCCACCACCTGGGTGACCCGGCGGCCGCCGGTCTTCCGCGAGGGGCCCTTCGACGAGGAGGCCGGGCGGGCGGCCGTGGCGCTCGTCGAGGAACGGGTGCGCCGGGGGCTGCCGCCGCGCAGTGTCGTCTCGGTGACCGGGCTGCCGCTCAACGACGCGATCCGGCAGGGTCTCGCGGACGGCGTGCTCGACCGGCGGCCCATGTTCGACCGCATCACGCCCGACGGCGTGGAGTGGGCCGGGGGGTCCCCCCTGCCCGGGCGCGGCCGGGAGCCCGGGGCGGGGCGGCGGGTGGCGGCCGACGTCATCCTGTGGGCGACCGGGTTCCGCCCCGCCGTCGGCCACCTCGCCCCGCTGCGGCTGCGGGAACCGGGCGGCGGGATCCGCGTCGAGGGAACACGCGCGGTGGCCGATCCGCGCGTCCACCTGGTCGGCTACGGCCCCTCGGCGAGCACCGTCGGCGCCAACCGGGCGGGACGGGCGGCGGTACGGGACATCGTGCGGCTGACGGCGCCGGAGCGGTCCGCGGCCTGAGGCCCGGGCCGGTTCACTTCGGGGACGGCGTGCCGCTCTCCGGCTGCCGGGCGTCGGCCTCGGCGACGTTGCGCAGGTGTTCCTCCTGGTCGGCGGTGAAGCGGGTGTCACCCGGCCTGACCGCGACGAAGTAGAGCCAGTCGCCCGGGGCCGGGGTGGTCGCGGCCCGCATCGCGGCCTCGCCGGGGTTGTCGATCGGGGTCGGCGGCAGTCCCATGCGCGTGTGGGAGTTGTACGGGCTGTCGACCGTGGTGTCGGTCGCCCTGGCACGCAGCACCGGACGGTTCAGCGCGTAGTTGAGGGTCGAGTCCATCTGCAGCGGCATCCCGCGCTCCAGCCGGTTGAAGATCACTCGGGCCACCTTGCCCATGTCGGCCTTGGTGGGGGCCTCCGCCTGGACGATGCTCGCCACGGTGACCGTCTGGTACACGTTCATGGCGTTGCGCTGCGCGCCCGCGGCGACGGGGGCCGCGTTGAACTTCCGGTTGGCCGTGTCGACCATCTGCGACAGCAGCTCCTCCGGGGTCGCCTTCTCCTCCAGCGGATACGTTCCCGGGAAGAGGTAGCCCTCCGGATTGCCCCCGGCCTCGACCGGCAGGGGGAGGCGGGCCCGCGCGACGGACTTCTGCGTGGTGCCCGCGGGCAGCTCCAGGGCCTCGTCGACGGCCGTGTACACCTGGCTCGCGCGCTGCCCCTCCGGGATCACCAGGGTGGCGGGCCGTGCGTCGCCGCCGTCACCCAGGGTCAGCAGCGGCACCGCCACGGCGGTGCCGGCCACGACGGCCCCGGCCGCGACGAGGGCGAGGCGGCCCCGGCGCGTCAGTCGGATCGTGTTCCGTGACGGAGTGTTCGTCTGCATGCGGGCACGGTAACCCGCACACTGCCACAAACCCGGCATATCTTCATCTCGTCGACTCCAGTCGGGCGTCCCGGCGCACGAGAGCCGCGTAGCGGCCGCCCCGCTCAAGCAGTTCCTCGTGCGTACCGCGCTCGACCGCGCGGCCGGCGTCGAGGACCACGATCTGGTCGGCGTTGCGGACGGTGGACAGCCGGTGGGCGATGGTGAGCGTGGTGCGGTCGGCCGACAGCGCCTCCACGGCCGCCTGGACGGCGGCCTCGGTCCGGGTGTCCAGGGCGCTGGTGGCCTCGTCGAGCACCAGGACCGGCGGATCGCGCAGGATGGTGCGGGCGATCGCCAGACGCTGCTTCTCGCCGCCGGAGAAGCGGTGGCCGCGCTCGCCGACGACCGTGTCGTACCCGTCGGGCAGGGCGGCGATGCGGTCGTGGATCTGGGCCGCCCGCGCCGCCGCGTACAGCTCCTCGTCGGTGGCGTCGGGCTTGGCGAAGCGCAGGTTGTCGGCGACCGAGGCGTGGAAGAGGTAGGTCTCCTGGGAGACCACGCCCACCGCGCGGGCCAGGGTGTCGAAGCCGAGGTCGCGGACGTCGACCCCGTCCAGGGTGACCCGGCCGCCCGTGACGTCGTACAGCCGCGGCACGAGGTGACCGAGCGTGGACTTGCCGGCGCCGGTCGGGCCGACCACGGCGAGGCTGCCGCCCGCGGGGACGGTGAGGTCGATGCCGTCGAGGACGGGGCCGTCCCCGCCGTCGTAGCGGAAGGAGACGTTCTCGAAGCGCACCTCGCCCTTGATCCGCTCGAGGCGCACCGGGTCCTCGCGCTCGGTGATGTCGATCGGGAGGTCCAGGTACTCGAAGATGCGCTGGAAGAGCGCGAGCGAACTCTGGATCTGGACGCCGGTGGACAGCAGGCTCACGGCCGGGCGGAACAGGCCCTGCTGGAGCGAGACGAAGGCGACGAGCGTGCCGAGGGAGATCTCCGGTCCCCCCGCCTGCAGGGCGAGCCCGGCGGCCCAGTAGATGACGGCCGGCATGGCGGCCATGACGATCGTGATGACGGCCATGCGCCAGCGGCCGGCCATGCTGGACCGCACTTCCAGGTCGACCAGGCGCTCGGACTCGTCCGCGAAGGCGCGGGTCAGGGAGTCGGAGCGGCCCATGGTGCGGCCGAGCAGGATGCCGCTGACCGACAGCGACTCGGTGACCGTGGCGGCCATGGCGGCCATCTGCTTCTGGCGCCGGGTGGTGATCTTCTTGCGCTCGTCGCCGACGCGGCGGCTGATCCACACGAACACCGGCAGCAGGACGAGCGACACGACGGTCAGCCGCCAGTCGAGCGCGAGCATCGCCACCACGGTGGCCACCACGCTGGTGAGGTTGGAGACGAGGGAGGTCGCCGTGGAGGTCACCGTGGCCTGCATGCCGCCGATGTCGTCGGCGATGCGGGACTGGACCTCACCGGTGCGGGTGCGGGTGAAGAAGGCGAGCGACATGCGCTGGAGCCGGCCGAAGACGGCGGTGCGCAGATCGTGCATGACGCGCTGGCCGACGGTCGTCGAGATCAGGGTCTGCAGCACGCCGAAGACGCTGGTGAGGACCGCGCCGAGGATCATGCCGAGCGCGAGCAGGCTGAGCAGCCCGGTGCGGCCCTGGGGGAGGGCGACGTCGAGGATCGCCTTCAGCAGGAACGGTGTGGCGACCGAGACCAGGGACGCGGCGCCGACGAGCAGGCCGACGACCGCGAGGCGGCCCCGGTAGGGACGGAAGAGCTTCAGGATCCGCCGCACCTGCCGGGGTTGCCCCTCGGCGCCGGCGGACGGGATCCGGACGGGTTCGTGGTCGGGGTGCATGGTCTCCTCGGGGACGGGTGCCCGGGGCGGGCCGGAGGCGAGCGGAGCCTAGCTCATTGTTACCTATACTCACAATGAACGACATCCTGATATTGTTCCCGCATGACCGTCCCCGCCCCCGACCCCGACGGCCTGCTGGCCGAGCAGCTGCTCCGGCTGACCCGCCGGGTGCACCGCATCCAGAAGCGCCACCTGGAGCGGCGCGGGCTCGGCATCACCCCCGCCCAGTCCCGTCTGCTGCGCACCCTCGCGCACTACGGCTCGCCGCCCCGCATGGCGGATCTCGCCGAGCAGCTGGAGGTGGTGCCCCGGGCCGTCACCACCCTGGTCGACGGGCTCGAGGCGAGCGGCAAGGTGCGGCGCGTGCCGGATCCGGCCAATCGGCGGGTGGTCCGCATCGAGCTCACCGAGGAGGGGCGCGGGGGGAGGGGGGGCACTGGCACGGCGAGGGGGGAGGGAGGAGGGGGGAGAGCCACACCCACAGAGGGCGAAAAAAGCAAAATACTCCGCACGCTGCCTT
>NZ_JBVITR010000011.1:97711-134418 GCF_055574875.1 Streptomyces sp. NPDC034670 | reverse complement strand
AGCCGGCACGGTCGCGCCGCGTCCTCCCCCCACCACGCTGTTGTGCGCCCCCCCCCCCCCCCCCGGGGGTGGCCCCCCTCCCCCCCCCCCCCCCCCCCCCCCCCCCCAGGGCCGCCGCGGAGGAGATCCTGGCCCCGCTGGCGGACGAACAGCGCGAAGTGCTCGGCGACCTGCTGACCGCTCTGGTCGACGGGACGGCCTGTCCGGGGCGCGGCGACGCGTCCGGGTGACCCAGCGTCCCGGGTGACCCGCGTCCCGGACGACCCCGCATCCCGGGTGATCCCGCGCCCCGGGCGTCCCCGGGTGCCGGGCGGCGGCCGGCCGGCGTCCCGGCAGCCGGTTCCGCACGGGGGTGAGGAAAACCGTTTGCCTCCCGGCACCGAGCGGCGTCAACCTGTCACGGTTTGCAGTTTCCGGCCGGCGGCGTGCCCGTCTCCCTCCGGCCCGGCTCCTCCCGCCCCGCCGTCCTCCCGATCCGAGCCACTGGGACGCCATGCAGATCCAAGACCTTCCGTACTCCGATCCGGGTGTGCCCGACACCCGCTCGGGTCCCCGATTCCTGTGGTGGCTCTTCCGGAACCAGCTGTCCGGACAGCTCAGGTCGTTGGCCTGGGGGCTGCTGCAGTTCGCCTCCGTCGCCTCGCTGCCGTTCTGCGTCGGTGTCGCCGTCCAGGCCGCCGTCGACCGCTCCGGGAGCCGGCTCGCGCTGGCCGGCGGCCTGCTGGCGCTGGCCGGCGCCGGCAGCGCGGTCGGCGACACCTTCCTGCACCGTGCCGCCGTGACCAACTGGATCACCGCCGCCGCGCGCGTCCAGCAGCTGCTGGCCCGCAAGGCCGCGGCGCTGGGCCCGGCGCTGACGCGGCGCGTCGCGGCCGGCGAGGTCGTGGCCGTCTCCACCGGTGACGTCGAGAAGATCGGCTGGTTCGTGGAGGCCCTGTCGCGGTTCACCGCGGCGGCGGTCACCATCGTGCTGGTCTGCGTCGGCCTGCTCGTGCACCAGCCGGCGCTCGGCGTGGTCGTGGCCGTGGGGCTGCCCGTGCTGGCGATCGCGGTGCTGCCGCTGCTGCCGCACGCCACCCGGCGGGCCGACGTCCAGCGCGAGAAGGCCGGCCGGGCCACCGAACTCGCCTCGGACACCGTCGCCGGGCTGCGTGTGCTGCGCGGCATCGGCGGCGAGGAGCTGTTCCTCGAGCGCTACCGCCGCGCCTCCCAGGAGGTCCGCCACGCCGCCGTGCGCAGCGCGCGGATGTGGTCGCTGATCGCCGCCGTCCAGGTGCTGCTGCCGGGGCTGCTGCTGATCACGGTGGTCTGGTACGGCGTCCGTCTGGCCCGCGAGGGCCGGATCGCCGTCGGTGAACTGGTCACCGTCTACAGCTCGGTCATGCTGCTCGCCTATCCGATCCGGCACTTCGAGGAGATCGCGATGGCCTACTCCTTCTCGCGCCCCTCGGCCCGGCGGGCCGCGGGCGTGCTGGCACTGGAGCGGGCCACGGACACCGGGGGGTCGCGTGCCGCCGAGACCCCCGCCGGTGACCTGTACGACCCGGCGACCGGCCTGCTCGCCCCCGCGGGCCGGCTCACCGCCGTGGTGTGCGGGGACCCGGACGCGGCGGGGCGGCTGGCCGAACGGCTCGGCGGTCACGCCGCGGAGCGCGGCACCTCGGTGCTGCTCGGCGGGGTGCCGCTCGACGAGCTGCCGCTGGACTCCGCCCGGCGCGCGGTCCTGGTGCAGGACAAGGACCCGGTGCTGCTGTCCGGCACCCTGCGCGCGCTGCTCGACGTGCCCGCGTCCGGGGCCGTCGGCCCGCGCGAGGCACTGGACGCCGCGCAGTGCGCGGACGTGCTGGCGGCCCTGGTGCAGGGTTCGCCGGCCGCCGAGGACCCGATGGACGCGCGGCTCACCGAACGCGGACGGTCCCTGTCGGGCGGTCAGCGCCAGCGGCTCGCGCTGGCCCGGTCGCTGGTCACCGACCCGGAGGTGCTGGTCCTGGACGAGCCGACCTCGGCCGTCGACTCGCACACCGAGGCCCGGGTCGCCGAGGGCGTGCGCGCGCTGCGGAAAGGACGCACCACCGTGGTGTTCACCTCGTCCCCGCTGGTGCTGGACCGTGCGGACCGGGTCGTGTTCCTGCACGGCGGCACGGTCGCCGCGGTCGGCGGCCACCGCGAGCTGGTGCGCGCCGAGCCCCGGTACCGGGCCGTGGTGACGCGCGAGACGGAGGAGGAGGCCTCGGCGGCCGGGGCCCCGCACGGGGACCGGGCGTCCCGGGAGGGGACGCCCGGCCCGGGGGACGCCCTGCACGGGGCCGGCGTACCGCACGGGGACGGCGTACCGCGCCGACGGGAAGAGATCGAGGAGACCGCATGATCGGCGTGGCGCCACCGGCCTACGACCCGGCGGCCCCGGCCACGGCCGGGACCCTGCCCGTGGGGGCCCCGGCGACCGTCCGCGCCTACGTGGCCGAGCTGCTGCGCCGGCACCGGCGGGCCTTCCTGCTGCTGATCACCGTGAACACCGTCGCCGTGGTCGCCTCGATGGTGGCCCCCTACCTGGTGGGGGGCCTGGTGGAGCGGGTCCCGGACCGGACGCGGGAGCTGCACCTGGGGCCCACCGCCGCGCTGTTCGTGCTGGCGCTGGTCGTCCAGGCGGTGTTCGTCCGCCAGGTGCGGCTGCGCGGCGCGGTGCTCGGCGAGCGGATGCTGGCCGACCTCCGCGAGGACTTCCTGGTGCGGTCGGTCGGACTGCCGCCGGGCGTGCTGGAACGGGCGGGCACGGGGGACCTGCTGTCGCGGGTCACCACCGACATCGACCGGCTCGGCAACGCCATGCGCGAGGCCGTGCCCCAGCTGGCCATCGGGGTGGTGTGGGTCGTGCTGCTGCTGGGCGGGCTGGTCGTCACCGCGCCCGAACTGGCACCGGCGGTCCTGGTGGCCGTGCCGCTGCTGGTGGCCGGCTGCCGCTGGTACTTCCGGCGGGCGCCGGCCGCCTACCGCTCGGAGGCGGCCGGGTACGCCGCCGTGGCCGCCGTGCTCGCCGAGACCGTGGACGCGGGGCGGACCGTCGAGGCCCACCGCCTCGGCGAGCGGCGCGTGGCGCTGTCGGACCGGCGGATCAAGGAGTGGACGGCCTGGGAGCGCTACACGCTCTGGCTGCGGTCGGTGCTCTTCCCCGTCGTCAACGTCACCCACGTGACCGTGCTCGGCTCGGTGCTGATGATCGGCGGTGTGTTCGTCCTGCAGGGCTGGATCGGGGTCGGCCAGCTGACGACGGGGGCGCTGATCGCGCAGATGCTGGTCGACCCGGTGGGGCTGATCCTGCGGTGGTACGACGAGCTGCAGGTGGCCCAGGTGTCGCTGGCCCGGCTGGTCGGGGTGCGGGACATCGAGCCCGGCGCCGGTGACGCCGCCCTGGTGCCGGGCGGACGCCGGATGCGGGCGGAGCGGGTGCGCTTCGGCTACCGCGAGGGCGTGGACGTCCTGCGCGAGGTGTCGCTCGAGGTCGCCCCGGGGACCAGGCTGGCCCTGGTCGGTCCTTCGGGCGCGGGCAAGTCCACCCTGGGCCGGCTGCTCGCCGGGATCTACGCGCCCCGGGAGGGCCGGGTCACCCTGGGCGGTGCCGAGCTGTCGCGGATGACGGCGGAGCGGGTCCGGGAGCACGTGGCCCTGGTCAACCAGGAGCACCACGTCTTCGTGGGCTCGCTGCGCGACAACCTGCGGCTCGCCCGGACGGACGCCGGGGACGCCGAACTGTGGGCGGCGCTGGGGGCGGTCGACGCGGACGGATGGGCGCGCGCGCTGGACGACGGCCTGGACACCGAGGTCGGCTCGGGCGGCCTGCCGCTCCCCCCGGCCCGGGCCCAGCAGATCGCCCTGGCCCGGCTGGTGCTGGCCGATCCGCACACGCTGGTCCTGGACGAGGCGACCTCGCTGCTCGACCCGCGTGCGGCGCGTCACCTGGAGCGCTCCCTGGCCCGCGTCCTGGACGGCCGGACCGTCGTCGCCATCGCCCACCGCCTGCACACGGCCCACGACGCGGACGTCATCGCCGTCGTGGAGGACGGCCGCATCACCGAACTCGGCGGCCACGACGAGCTGGTCGCCGCGGACGGGGCGTACGCGGCGCTGTGGCGCTCCTGGCACGGGTGAGCGGCGACGGGTGGGCGGCGCCCGCCCCGAGCGCGGCGGCGCGGGCGGGCGGTGGGCCCGCTCCCGGCCCCGGAGCGGGGCGGGAGCGGGCCCTGGGCGCGGTCGTGCCGTTGCCGGGGGGGAACACCGGTGGAAGGCTGGAACCAGGCACCGGCCCGGGGAACGCCCGGGGCCCGGCGGGCCGGGCGCGGGCGGTGCCGGTGCCCCGTGCAGTGACGGCCCGGTGCGGGCCGCGGCGGGAACGGGCCCGCCCCACCCCCAGGAGGTACCCGTGAACAGCGCCGACGGTTGGGGAGACGACGTCTACCAGCCCGATGCGTCCGAGATCCAGGACGACTCCGGGCTGCTCGACGTCGAGGACACCCTGGAGGACGACGGCGTCAGGGACCCCCTCGACCGGGGCTGGTCCCCGCCCGAGCGGCCCTGGGCCGTGGAGCACCACGGCGTGACCGCGGCGGAACAGCACGAGGGCGAGACGCTGGACCAGCGGCTCGCCGAGGAACGTCCGGACCTCGCCGCCCCCGACGGGGACGGTCTCGGCGATTCCGGGGACACCGACGGGGAACTCCTGGACCACGAGGTCGGCGCCGTGCGCTCCGGCCGGCTCGTGGCCCCCGACGAGGGGGCGCACGAGGACGAGGAGGAGGCCCTGGTCGCGCTCGACGTCGGCATCGACGGCGCGGCCGCCTCCGCCGAGGAGGCCGCCGTGCACGTCGTCGACGAGGACACCCTGCCCGGCTGATCCGCCGCCCCGCCACCCCGCCGCCGCGCCCGACCGAGTCGCCCGAGGAGCATCCATGCAGAAGGACAAGCACCCCGACTACCACCCCGTCGTCTTCCGCGACCGCGCCGCCGGCTACGCCTTCCTCACCCGGTCCACGGCGACGAGCAGCCAGACCATCGAGTGGGACGACGGCGAGACCTACCCGGTGGTGGACGTGGAGATCTCCTCGGAGAGCCACCCGTTCTACACGGGCAAGGCCCGGACGGTGGACACGGAGGGCCGCGTCGCCCGGTTCGAGCGCCGGTACGGCGGGGGGACGTCCGGCTGAACCGGACGGCGGCGGGCCGGCCCGCGCCGCCCCCCTCCAGAGCCCCTCAGACCACGTTGAGCGCCACCGCGCAGCCCACGCCGCCCAGCAGCATGAACGCCGGCATCAGCACCTTGAGCTCGACCCAGCTGCCCGCCCTGAACCGCATGGCCTTCGGCGGGCCGACCGGGTACCAGCGCTTGCGGCCCACCGGTATGGGCCACAGGATCGGGCAGCCGGAGACGGTCAGCGCGTCCCCGAGGTCGTGCACCAGCGCGCCCAGCACGATCGGCAGGCCCAGCCACAGGTACTCCTGGCCCGGCGCGGTGAACAGCCAGTCGGAGCCGTTGCCCGGCTGGTCCAGGATGTCGGCGAGGATCCAGGCGCTGGTCGCCGCCAGGAGCCACACCAGGACGTCGCTGCTGGAGCCCCGGGTCGCCCGCCACAGCAGGCCCTCGATGGCCAGCACCATGTGGGCGAAGAGGATCGCCAGCACCGCCCAGCGGCCCCCCGTGATCGCCAGGACCGCGGTGCCGGCGCCGATCAGCACGGCCCACAGCCAGGTGTGCGTGAGCGTGCGGTGCCCGCCGGTGCGACGCGGGTCGCCCGGCTTCTTCGTGGCCTTGTAGACGGCGTAGGACAGCTTGTCGACGACCTCGCACAGCCAGCGGGACAGCGGTCCGAAGGACCGGGAGATGGTGGCCGCCTTGTGGTCCAGGTCCGGGGCGAGCGCGGCGCCGGCGCAGATCAGGGCGCCGGCCAGGAGCACCGGCCAGGGCATCGGGTGCCCGGCCGCGGCCGTCGCCGCTCCGACCCCGAGCCAGGCCGCGGCGCCCGACAGTGAGTGTGCTGGTCCCATCATCGCCGTTGCCCGCCCCATTCCTCGTCGGCCGCTGTCCGGTTGACCGGACGCATTGGCGCTCCGCCGACGACACAGCGTAGCGTTCGCGATCTTCACGCCCGCATCCGATTCCCGCATCGGCCGGGGGGACAGGCAAAATGGGCGCGTGACCCTCATCGATCAGCTGCCGACGACCGCCGACCCCGACGCCCTGTACGAAGCCTTCGAGTCCTGGGCCCTGGAGCGCGGTCTCACGCTCTACCCCCACCAGGAGGAGGCGCTGATCGAGGTGGTCTCCGGGGCGAACGTGATCGTGTCGACGCCCACCGGCTCCGGCAAGAGCATGATCGCCGCGGCCGCCCACTTCGCCGCCCTGGCCCGCGACGAGGTCACCTTCTACACGGCCCCCATCAAGGCGCTGGTGTCGGAGAAGTTCTTCGAGCTGTGCAAGGTCTTCGGCACGGAGAACGTCGGCATGCTCACCGGTGACGCGTCCGTCAACGCCGACGCCCCGGTCATCTGCTGCACCGCCGAGGTGCTGGCGTCGATCGCGCTGCGCGACGGCAGGGACGCCGACGTCGGGCAGGTCGTGATGGACGAGTTCCACTTCTACGCGGAGCCGGACCGCGGCTGGGCCTGGCAGATCCCGCTGCTGGAGCTTCCGCAGGCGCAGTTCGTGCTGATGTCGGCGACGCTCGGCGACGTCTCCTTCTTCGAGAAGGACATCACCCGCCGCACCGGCCGCCCCACCGCGGTGGTCCGCTCGGCCACCCGGCCCGTGCCGCTGTCCTACGAGTACCGGTACACCCCGCTCACCGAGACGCTCACCGACCTGCTGGAGGCCCGGCAGGCCCCGGTCTACATCGTGCACTTCACGCAGGCGCAGGCGGTGGAACGGGCGCAGGCGCTGATGAGCATCAACATGTGCACGCGCGAGGAGAAGGACCGGATCGCCGAACTGATCGGCAACTTCCGCTTCACCACCAAGTTCGGCCGCAACCTCTCCCGCTACGTCCGCCACGGCATCGGCGTGCACCACGCCGGCATGCTGCCCAAGTACCGGCGCCTGGTGGAGAAACTCGCGCAGGCCGGGCTGCTGAAGGTCATCTGCGGTACCGACACGCTCGGCGTGGGGGTCAACGTCCCCATTCGCACGGTGCTGTTCACGGCCCTGACCAAGTACGACGGCAACCGCGTGCGCACGCTGCGGGCCCGGGAGTTCCACCAGATCGCGGGGCGCGCCGGACGCGCCGGCTTCGACACGGAGGGCTTCGTCGTCGCCCAGGCGCCCGAGCACGTCATCGAGAACGAGAAGGCGCTCGCCAAGGCCGGGGACGACCCGAAGAAGCGGCGGAAGGTCGTGCGCAAGAAGGCGCCCGAGGGCTTCGTGGGATGGACCGAGCAGACCTTCGAGAAACTCATCGGCTCCGAGCCGGAGCCGCTGACGTCCCGCTTCCGGGTGACGCACGCGATGCTGCTGTCGGTGATCGCCCGGCCCGGCAACGCCTTCGACGCGATGCGGCGGCTGCTGGAGGACAACCACGAGCCGCGCAAGCAGCAGCTGCGGCACATCCGGCGGGCGATCGCCATCTACCGTTCGCTGCTGGACGGCGGCATCGTCGAGAAGCTGGAGCGGCCGGACGCCGAGGGGCGCGTCGTCCGCCTCACCGTGGACCTCCAGCAGGACTTCGCGCTGAACCAGCCGCTGTCCACCTTCGCGCTGGCGGCGTTCGAGCTGCTGGACCCCGAGTCGCCGTCGTACGCGCTGGACATGGTCTCCGTGGTGGAGTCCACGCTGGACGACCCGCGCCAGATCCTCGCCGCCCAGCAGAACAAGGCGCGCGGCGAGGCGGTCGCCGCGATGAAGGCCGACGGGGTGGAGTACGAGGAGCGCATGGAGCGCCTCCAGGACATCACCCACCCGAAGCCGCTGGAGGAACTGCTCTTCCACGCGTACAACACCTACCGCAAGAGCCACCCCTGGGTCGGCGACCACCCGCTGTCGCCGAAGTCCGTGGTGCGGGACATGTACGAGCGGGCTCTTTCCTTCACGGAGTTGGTGTCCTTCTACGAGCTGGCGCGCACCGAGGGCATCGTGCTGCGCTACCTCGCCGGCGCCTACAAGGCCCTGGAGCACACCGTCCCCGACGACCTCAAGTCCGAGGACCTCCAGGACCTGATCGCCTGGCTGGGCGAGACGGTGCGCCAGGTCGACTCCAGCCTGCTGGACGAGTGGGAGCAGCTGGCCAACCCGGAGGAGATGACCGCCGAGGAGGCGCAGGAGAAGGCGGACCAGGTCAAGCCGGTCACCGCCAACGCGCGCGCCTTCCGCGTCCTGGTCCGCAACGCCATGTTCCGCCGCGTCGAACTGGCCGCGCTCGACCAGGTGGAGGAGCTGGGCGAACTGGACGCCGAGTCGGGCTGGGACGCGCAGGCCTGGGGCGAGGCGATGGACGGGTACTGGGACGAGTACGAGGAGCTCGGTACCGGCCCCGACGCCCGCGGGCCGAAGCTGCTGCTGATCGAGGAGGAGCCGGAGAACGCGCTGTGGCGGGTCCGGCAGATCTTCGACGACCCGAACGGCGACCACGACTGGGGCATCAGCGCCGAGGTCGACCTCACCGCCTCCGACGCGGAGGGCCGCGCCGTCGTCCGCGTCACCGACGTCGGCCAGCTGTGAGCACGGGAGAACCCCACCCATGACGAATCCGGCCGAGAGCCTCGTGGACCTGCTCGACCTGGAGCAGATCGAGGTCGACATCTTCCGTGGCCGCAGCCCGCAGGAGTCGCTGCAGCGGGTCTTCGGCGGCCAGGTGGCCGGCCAGGCACTGGTCGCCGCGGGCCGCACCACGCAGGGCGACCGCCCGGTGCACTCGCTGCACGCGTACTTCCTGCGCCCGGGCCGGCCCGGGGTGCCGATCGTCTACCAGGTCGAACGCGTGCGGGACGGACGGTCGTTCACCACCCGCCGGGTCACCGCGGTGCAGCAGGGCCGTACGATCTTCAACCTCACCGCCTCCTTCCACCGGCCCGAGCAGGGCGGCTTCGAGCACCAGCTGCCGCCCGCCCGCGAGGTCCCGCCCCCCGAGGCGCTGCCGACGGTCGCGGACGAGATCCGCGCCCACCTGGGCGCGCTGCCGGAGCAGTGGGAGCGGATGGCCCGCCGCCAGCCCTTCGACATCCGCTATGCGGACCGGCTGCGCTGGGACCCGGCCGAGGTCGAGGGCGCCGAGCCGCGCAGCGCGGTGTGGATGCGCGCGGTCGGGCCGCTCGGCGACGATCCGCTGGTGCACACCTGCGCCCTGACCTACGCCAGCGACATGACCCTCCTGGACGCCGTCCGGATCCCGGTGGAACCGCTGTGGGGCCCGCGCGGCTTCGACATGGCGTCGCTGGACCACGCCATGTGGTTCCACCGTCCGTTCCGCGCGGACGAGTGGTTCCTGTACGACCAGGAGTCGCCGATCGCCACGGGCGGGCGGGGCCTCGCCCGCGGGCGGATCTACGACCTGCGCGGGCGCCTGCTGGTGTCCGTGGTCCAGGAGGGGTTGTTCCGGGCGCTGTAGGCCGTCCCTTCCCGCGCGCCGCCGGGCGGACGGGCCGCGGGTCCGCGGGGCCCGTCCGTCCGGCGGTGACGCCGCGCGGGCGGGCGCGTCCGGACGCGCCCGTCCGACCCGCGGAGCGTGACGTGCCCGCGGATCAGAGGTCCGTGAAGGGGCCGGGGTCCAGTCGGCGGGTGTCCACGTCCAGGTGTTCGCCGACCCGGTTGACCAGGAGGGTCATCTCGTACCCGATCTGGCCGATGTCGGCCTCGGCGCCGCTGAGGACGCACAGGCAGCTGCCGGTGCCGGCCGCGGTGACGAAGAGCACCGCGTCGTCGAACTCGACCATCGTCTGGCGCACCCCGCCCGCGCCGAAGTGCCGTCCCGACCCCTTGGCGAGGCTGTGCAGTCCGGACGACACGGCGGCGAGGTGCTCCGCGTCCTCCTGGCGCAGCCCGGTGCTCGCGCCCGCCACCAGTCCGTCGTTGGACAGGACCAGCGCGTGCCGTACGTGCTCGACGCGCTGGGTCAGGTCGTCCAGCAGCCAGTCGAGTCCCTGCTTCTGCGCCATGTCGCGATTCTCCCCGTGTTCTTCCCCGTGGCTTTCCCCGCCTGCCGTCCCCTCCTGGCGGGAGGGTCCCCGCGCCAGCCTTCCCCACGACCGGGCGCCGGGCAAGGAGGATGAGAGCCATGGGACAGAAGATGACCGACGAAGAATGGCGGGAGTTCGTCTCGCGCGGGACCCGCACCGCCAAACTCTGCACCGTCCGCGCCGACGGAAGCCCGCACGTGGCCCCCGTCTGGTTCCTGCTCGACGGCGACGAGGTGGTGTTCAACACCGGCGGGCGGACCGTGAAGGGGCGCAACCTGGCCCGTGACGGGCGGGTCGCCCTCTGCGTGGACGACGACCGGCCGCCGTTCGCCCACGTGGTGCTGCACGGCCGGGCACGGCTCTCGCAGGACCCCGGGGAGCTCCGGCACTGGGCCGCCCGGATCGGCGCGCGGTACATGGGCGAGGACCGCGCCGAGGAGTTCGGGGCCCGCAACGGGGTGCCCGGCGAACTCCTCGTCCGCGTGACGGTCGAGAAGGTCCTGGCGGAAAAGGGCGTCGCGGACTGAGGCCCGGCCGCGGGGCGGCGGTCCCCTCGGCCGCCCCACCGGGTCCTGCGGCCGTCCCACCAGGTCGAGCAGCCGGGCGGTGTGCGCCCGGACGCGCGCGGTGCGCCGTCCGCCCCGGTGGGGGATCATGCGGTGCATGAGCGAAGACCGCACACGGGTCCAGGAGTTCTTCGGCGCACGCGCGGCCGCCTGGGACCGCCGCTTCCCCGACGACGGCCCGGCCTACGCGGCCGCGGTGGCCGGGCTCGGGCTGCGGGCGGGCGACCGGGTGCTCGACGCGGGCTGCGGCACGGGCCGGGCGCTGCCCGCGCTGCGTGCGGCCGTGGGGCCCTCGGGAGTGGTCCTCGGCGCGGATCTGACGCCGGCCATGCTGCGGGAGGCGGCACGGGCCGGACGGGACCGCGACGGGACGCTGCTCCTCGCCGACGTGGCCGCGCTGCCGCTGCGCCCGGGGGCGCTGGACGCCGTGTTCGCCGCGGGTCTGATCGCGCACCTGCCCGATCCCGTCGCGAACCTCCGGGAACTCGCCCGGGCGGTGCGGCCCCGGGGCGTGCTCGCGCTGTTCCATCCGGTCGGCAGGGCGGCGCTCGCCGCCCGCCACGGCCGCCCGCTCACGCCGGACGACCTGCGCGCGGAGCCGAACCTCCGCCCGCTGCTCGCCCGTTCGGGGTGGCGCATGACGTCGTACGCCGACGAGGACGCCCGGTTCCTGGCGCTCGCGGTGCGCGAGGGCTGAGCTTCCGGGCACGGAGCGGGCCGCCGGTCCGCGTCCGCGTGCCGCACCGGGCAGCCGCGCGGCCCCGGGGCGGGACGGGTGCCCAGGTCCCCCGGCCGGTAGCCGTCCGGGGAGCTCCCGCTCTCCCGGTCCTGCCCGGCGAAGTGCGGGGTGTTCCGGGGCGGCGGCAGACGGACGGCGCGTCCCCGCAGCCGCACCGCGCGGCGCACCCACGTGCGCGCGGCGGGGCGGGAGCCCGTGCGCGGGGCCGGGGCTCGCGGGGCCGGCGCCGGGCGCGCGTGCCGCCCGGCGCCCCCGGGCGGCGCGGTCCCCCCGGCGGCACGCGGCCGGACGGGGCGGGACGGCCGGAAGCCGGCGGCTCCGGATGCGGCTCGCGGGGTCGTGACAAGCGGCTCGGGGTCGGCATAGGGTGCGCGCCGACGGACGGACCGATGGGGAGGCTGGGATGGCCGGGACGGACGAGGAATCCGTCGCCGCCGCGGAGGACGCGCTCTACGTGCTCACGGCGGTGCTGCTGACACCGGCGCAGTTCCCGAGCGTGCTGGGCGACGACTACCCGGAGGCGTGCGCCGCGCTCGGCCTCCCGCCGCTCGCCGACGGGTACGGGCTGGTGCTCGGCCAGGACGGCGGGGGAGCCCGGTGGACGGTCGTCGTCGACGACGTCTCGCTGGTCGCCGTCGCGATCGCGTCCTGGGACTGCGGCATGGAGCACGACCTGTCGCCGGACGAGCGGACGGTGGTGGCCGCGCTGCCCGGCTGGCCCCTCGCCCTCGCCGTCGCGGCGCCGGACGTGCCCGCGCCGCACGATCCCGGCCCGGGCGCCGCGGACCGGCCCGCGCTGTCCCCGCCGGACGCGAACGCCTGGGGCTCCGCACAGCGCCGCCTGGGCGCCGACGAGATCGCGCTGCAGTGGTCCACCTGGCGGGAGCAGGTCGACGACGCGGCGTTCACGGGGCCCCGCGGCCCCGGGAAGGCGGCCGGCGGTGCCGAGGACGCCCCGCGGGACACCGCGGAGGGTGGCGGCGGCCGCGGGCGGCAGCCGGGCCACGGCGGCGTCCGGCGCGCCCTGGCGGAGGCACGCGCCTACGTCGACTCGCCGCCGCCGGTCGGCCGGGTCCGCTCGTCCTTCGCACCGGGCGGAGCCCGCACCCTGCGGGCCGACGGGCCCGGCTGGTCACTGGTGGCCCGGACCGACGACATCGCGTTCGTCCTGCTCGACGACGAACCCGGTGAGGTGCTCCCGGTGGGCCGGGGACCGGAGCTGCCGGGACTGCTCGAAGCACTCGACAGGATGGCCGTACGCCCCCTTTGAGCCGGTCCGGCTGCGGAATGATCACGGACAACGGAAGCTGGCGTGTGGTGAACCTCTACGCGCGGATGTCCTTCCATGGGGCCTCAACCCATCGATGACGGCGCGTCGGGCCTTCACCATGGGTCAGCCCGGGGCCCTGCCGCCCCTGTTCCGCTCGTCCGTCCTCCCGGAGGCCGTCATGCGCCCGTCCCGTGGCGTTCCGTTGCTCGCCGTCGCCCTCGCGGCGACCGTCCTCACCGCTCCGTCCCCGGCCCGCGCGGCCGGGGACGGCCACTGTGCGCGCCAGGAACGGGTGCGCGTGCCCGGCGCCGCCCACCAGCGCAGTGCCTGCCTGGCCGACCTGACCACCACGGGGCTGGCCGGCACCCCCTACACCGACCCGGCCGACCAGGCGGGCCTGACCGCCGCGGGCACCCGGTCGCCGTCCGGCGTGCCCGGTGTGCAGATCGACGGCTACTTCCCGGACTCCTCGCGCTTCAACACCACCCACGGGTGGAACCACGACGCGCAGTTCGTCATCCGGCTCCCGGACCGCTGGAACGGCGGCCTGGTCGTCACCGGCGCGCCCGGCAACCGCAAGCAGTACGCGACGGACAAGGCGATCTCCGACCAGGTGCTGGCCCTGGGGTACGCGTACGCGGCGACCGACAAGGGCAACAGCGGGCCCGACTTCTACCGCGACGGGGTCCGTCCCGGTGACGCGGTCGCCGAGTGGAACACGCGGACCACGCAGCTCACCCGGGCGGCCCAGCGCGCGGTGGCGCAGCGCTACGGGCACGCCCCGCGCCGCACGTACGTCACCGGCGTCTCCAACGGCGGCTACCTCACGCGCTGGCAGCTGGAGAACCACCCGGAGCTGTACGACGGCGGGGTGGACTGGGAGGGCACCCTGTGGACGGCCGAGGCTCCCAACGCGCTCACCTCCCTGCCGGTGGCGGTGGCCCGGATGTACGGCACGGCACGGGACGAGGACCTGTACGCGGCGGGCTTCCCGCGCGGCTCCGAGTTCCTGTGGCCGTACCACGAGAAGGCCTACTGGGGGATCACGCAGAAGGTCTACCGCGCCGAGTTCGACCCCTCCTACGACCCCGGCTGCCCCGGTCCCTCCGCGGGATCGACGGTGGAGCAGATCCTCGCGCCGTGCGCCTCCGACGCCTCCTACGACTACACCGCGCGCCCCGCCTCCGTGCACCGTGCCGTGGACCGGGTGGCGCTGACCGGGCGCATCGGCCGGCCGCTGATCACCCTGCACGGCGACCTGGACGCGCTGCTGCCCCGGTCCACCCACTCCGACGCGTACGCGCGCATGGTCGACACGGCCGGGCGGGGCGCCCTGCACCGCTTTTACACGGTGCAGGGCGGCACGCACGTCGACGGGCTGTACGACACCCATCCGGACCGGCTCCGGCCGATCCTGCCCTGCCACCGGTCGGCGTTCGACGCGCTGGTGGCCTGGGTGGAGCGCGGGGTCAGGCCGCCCGCGGACCGGGTCATCGCCCGGCCCGCCGACGGTGACGTGGTCGACTCCTGCGCGCTGGACGCGGGCGCGGCCGGAGCGCGGTAGCGCCTCAGCGGCCCAGCTCCTTGCGTGAGACGCGGCGCAGCCTGCGCCGCTGCGCGGGGTCCAGGGCGAGGTACGCGGCGGCCGGGACTCCCAGGATCATCAGAAGCGCGGCCCACCAGGGCAGCCAGATGAGCAGGACGAGCCCGGCCGCCACGCCTCCCGCGGCGATCTTGGCGTTCTTCGACATGAGCGTCGCCTCCTTCGCGGCCACTGCCGCTCTCTGCCGTGAGAACGGGCCCGCGCCTTCGGCGGTTCCGGACCGCGACCCCGAGACTTCCCTGAGCCCGTCCCCTAGGGTTCCCCGGGTGTGCGTCCGGGGTCCGAGCGCCCGTCCCTGGCGCGCGTCCGGGATCCCGTCGCTCGTCGGCTCCTCCGGCGTGCGGGGCGCGGCGCGTCCTCGCACACCCCTTCATGGTGACCTGAATCACACTCCAGGCATACCCGGTCGGCCCGGCCTTGCCGCACCCGTGGCGCCCCCGGCCCCACCAGTCACATCCGGACGAGGACGAGCGGCCGGTGCTGCGGGCCCGGGCCGACCGGTGGACGGTCGCCGGCGAGCCCGTCCCGCCGCGGCTGGGACGCGACGGCCGCTGGTGGCCGTACCGCGAGGAGCGCGGGCGGTGGGCCCCGGCGGGGGGCGCCGCCCGGGACCCGGCGACGGCACCGGCCGCGGCGGAGCGCGCCTTCGGCACGTGAGTCCCGCTCCCGGGGCGCGCCCGGCGGCCGCAGCGTCAGGGGGATGCGACGTCCCCCGGGGACGGCAGGGGGGACTCCGGGCCGCTCGGCGGATTGCCGGGCCACCCGCTCGGCAGCTCGGTGGGGAAGCCGGACGGGATCTCCGTGGGGAAGCCGGAGGGGATCTCCGTGGGGAAGCCGGACGGGAGCAGGCTCGGCAGCCCGCTGGGCAGCCCGGAGGGGAAACCCGACGGCGGCTCGGTGGGGAAGCCGGTGTCCGTGCTGCTCCCGGTGGGCTCCTCGTCCGGCGCGCCGCCGTCGCCCGGGTCCGTCAGCACGACGAGGGCGGCGGCCACGACGGCCACGACCGCGGTGAGCAGGACGAGCAGGAACCTGCGCCTGCCGGGACCGCGCCCCGGCCCGCCCCGGTCGTCGGGCGGCGGCGCGTCCGCGTGCGAGGGCGGTCCGGAACCGCCCTCCGGGGGCGGTGTGCCGTCCGGCGGGCCGGAGGACGGCGGCTGGGGCGGTACGGGTGGCGTGGCCATACGCACCATGGTCGCCGCGGGCGCCGGATCCGCGCGAGGCCGACGCGGACCGGGGCACCGGCACCGTTGGTCCGGGCGTGTTCCCGCGTCCGGGGCGCGCCGCGCGGAGCGCCGGCCCCCGCGCGGAGCGCCGGCGCTCGCGGGGGCGCCCCCCGCGGGAGGCGCCGCGACGCGCGGGGGCGCGGTCGCCCGGCGGAACGACCGGTACGACCGCGCCCCGCGCGGCCGGGCTCAGCCCCGGGCCCCCAGCAGGTGGTCCATGGCCAGCTGGTCGAGGCGCTCGAAGGCCATGCCGCGCGCGGCGGCGGCGTCGACGTCGAAGTCCTCGAAGGCGGACCGGTCGTCGAGCAGGGCCGTCAGGCCGTCGGCCGCCGTGGGCTCGGCCAGCTGGTCCAGACGGGCCGCGCGCAGCGCCTCCCGCACCTCCGGGTCGGCGCGGAAGGCGGCCGCGCGCTCCTTGAGGATCAGGTAGTTGCGCATGCAGCCGGCCGCCGACGCCCACACGCCGTCGAGGTCCTCCGTCCGCGGCGGCTTGAAGTCGAAGTGCCGCGGGCCGCTGTAGCCGGCCGACTCCAGCAGGTCCACGAGCCAGAACGCGGCCCGCAGGTCGCCCGCGCCGAAGCGGAGGTCCTGGTCGTACTTGATGCCGCTCTGGCCGTTGAGGTCGATGTGGAAGAGCTTGCCCGCCCACAGCGCCTGGGCGATGCCGTGCGGGAAGTTCAGCCCGGCCATCTGCTCGTGGCCGACCTCCGGGTTGACGCCGTACAGCTCGGGCCGCTCCAGGCGCTCGATGAAGGCCAGGGCGTGCCCGACGGTGGGCAACAGGATGTCGCCGCGCGGCTCGTTCGGCTTGGGCTCGATGGCGAAGCGGATGTCGTAGCCCTGCGCGGTGACGTACTCGCCGAGCAGGTCGAAGGCCTCCTTCATCCGGTCGAGGGCGACCCGCACGTCCTTGGCGGCGCCGGACTCGGCGCCCTCGCGGCCGCCCCAGGCGACGTAGGTCTCGGCGCCGAGCTCGACCGCGAGGTCGATGTTGCGGATGGTCTTGCGCAGCGCGTAGCGGCGCACGTCGCGGTCGTTGGCGGTGAACGCGCCGTCCTTGAACACCGGGTGGGTGAACAGGTTGGTCGTCGCCATCGGCACCTTCATGCCGGTGTCGTCCAGCGCCTGCCGGAACCGCTTGACGTGCTCCTCCCGCTCGCTGTCGCTCGCGCCGAAGGGGATGAGGTCGTCGTCGTGGAAGGTGACGCCGTAGGCGCCCAGCTCGGCCAGGCGCCGCACCGTCTCGACCGGGTCGAGGGCGCGCCGCGTGGCGTCGCCGAAGGGGTCCCGTCCCTGCCAGCCGACGGTCCACAGGCCGAAGGTGAACCTGTCCTCGGGGGTGGGCTGGTAGCTCATGCCGCGGCTCCTTGCTCGCTGAGACTATTTCGTCATGGCGATTTACAAATTAGTATGCAGGAGCATTTCAGGGAAGAGCTCACCCCGCTGAGCCGCGGAAGAGGGAGAGACCGATGTCAGCAGCCGAGGGTCCGCTCGTCGTCGGTGTGGACACGTCCACCCAGTCCACCAAGGCCCTGGTCGTCGACGTGGCCACCGGCCGGATCGTCGCGAGCGGCCAGGCCCCGCACACGGTGACCTCCGGGGCGGGCCGGGAGAGCGACCCGCGGCAGTGGTGGGACGCCCTGGTCGAGGCGCTGCGCCAGTGCGGCGAGCCGGCGCACGAGGCCGCCGCCGTGTCCATCGGCGGGCAGCAGCACGGACTGGTCACCCTGGACGGGCGCGGCGAGCCGGTGCGGCCGGCGCTGCTGTGGAACGACGTGCGGTCCGCGCCGCAGGGCCGCCGGCTGGTCGAGGAGCTGGGCGGCGCGAAGTTCTGGGCCGAGCGCACCGGGAGCGTCCCCGCCGCCTCCTTCACGGTCACGAAGTGGGCGTGGCTGGCGGAGCACGAGCCGGAGGCGGTCCGCGCCACCGAGGCCGTCCGGCTCCCCCACGACTACCTCACCGAGCGGCTCACCGGCCAGGGCACGACCGACCGCGGCGACGCCTCCGGCACCGGCTGGTGGGCCTCCGGGAGCGAGGCCTACGACGAGGAGATCCTCGCCCACGTGGGCCTCGATCCGGCGCTGCTGCCCCGTGTCGTGCGACCCGGGGAGGTGGCCGGGACCGTGCGCGACGGCCACGGCCTGCCGTTCTCCAGGGGCACCCTGGTGGCGTGCGGCACCGGCGACAACGCCGCCGCCGCGCTGGGCCTCGGGATACGTCCCGGCACGCCGGTGATGAGCCTCGGCACCTCGGGCACCGTGTACGCGGTGTCGCGGCGCAGGCCCGCCGACCCGACCGGCACCGTGGCGGGCTTCGCCGACGCGCGCGGCGACTGGCTGCCGCTGGCCTGCACGCTCAACTGCACGCTCGCGGTGGACCGGGTGGCGGACCTGCTGGGCCTGGACCGCGAGGCCGTCGAACCCGGCACCGGCGTCACGCTCCTGCCCTTCCTGGACGGCGAGCGCACCCCGAACCTCCCCCTCTCCTCCGGCCTGCTGCACGGACTGCGCCACGACACGACCGGCGGCCAGGTGCTCCAGGCCGCCTACGACGGCGCCGTGTACTCCCTGCTGGCCGCGCTGGACCTCGTCCTCGGCGAGGACTCCGACCCCTCGGCGCCCCTGCTGCTGATCGGCGGCGGCGCCCGGGGGACGGCCTGGCAGCAGACCGTACGGCGGCTGTCGGGGCGGCCCGTGCAGGTGCCCGAGGCCAGGGAGCTCGTCGCGCTCGGCGCGGCGGCGCAGGCGGCCGGGCTGCTCACCGGGGAGGACCCGGCCGCGGTCGCCCGGCGGTGGAACACCGCGGCGGGCCCGGTCCTGGAGGCGGTGGAGCGGGACGAGGAGACGCTGGCCAGGATCGCCGGGGTACTCTCCGACGCGGCCCCGCTGCTGGAGCGGGGCCCGGGCACCGCGTGACGGTCCGGGCACCGCGTGGGGGCACGGGCCGGGGGCGCCGCCCGGCGGCGGGGACGGGCGCCCCGCGACGACGACGGAGAGACCGGGGACTGACGGAGGAATGAGCGCACCGCTGCACGAGGCCCGCCCGGCCGGTCCGGGGCGGGCACTGCCCGACACCCAGCAGGGCATGCGCCGCCGCAACCTCTCGCGGGTGCTGCACGCCGTCAGCGCCGAGGGACCGCTGTCCCGGGCCGCCGTCGCCTCGCGCATCGGGCTGACCCGCGCGGCGGTCTCCACCCTGGTCGACGAGCTCATCCGCTCGGGGCTGCTGGAGGAACTGGGCCCCGAGCGGCCCGGACGCGTGGGCCGTCCCGGCTCGGCGCTCGCCGTCAGCGGCCGCGGTCCGGCGGGGATCGGCGCCGAGATCGGCGTCGACCGCCTCGCGGTCTGCGCGGTCGACCTGCGCGGCCGGGTCCGCTCGCGGGCGGTGCGGCAGGTGGCGAACCGGAGCCGCTCCCCCGAGCCGGTGATCGGGGACCTCACCGAGCTGGTCCACCGGGTCGTCGCCGAGGCGGAGGCCGAGAGCCTGTGGCCGGCGGGGCTCGCCGTGGCCGTGCCGGGTCTGGTGGCGCGCGACGCCCGGACCGTCGTGCGCGCCCCGAACCTCGGCTGGCGGGACACGGACCTCGGCGCCCTGCTGCCGGCCCGGTTCCCGCTCACGGTGGCCAACGAGGCCAACTTCGGCGCGCTCGCCGAACTCTGGCTCGGCGAGGGGACCTTGCGGGACTTCCTCCATGTGTCGGCCGAGATCGGCATCGGTGCCGCGGTGGTCGTGGACGGCCGGCTGCTGCGCGGGAACCGCGGTTTCGCGGGCGAATTGGGCCATGTCCCGGTGCGGCCCGAGGGACCGGAGTGCGCGTGCGGCGGACGCGGCTGCCTGGAGCAGTACGCCGGCGAGGAGGCGGTGCTGCGGGCGGCCGGGCTGGAACCGGGCGAGGACCGTGTCGGTCTGCTCGCGGACCGTGCCGCGCGGGGCGACGCACGCGTACGGCGCGCCCTGCGCGACGCGGGGACGGCGCTCGGCATCGCCCTGACCGGGGCGGTCAACCTGCTGGACCCCGAGAGCGTCGTGCTGGGCGGCGCGCTGTCCGGGCTCGCCCCCTGGCTGCTGCCGTCGCTGCGCTCCGAACTGTCCCGCCGTACGGCGGGACCGGCCTGTCCCGTCTCCGTGTCCGCGCTGGGACCGCAGGGCCCGCTGCTGGGCGCGGCGCACTCGGTGGTGCGGGAGGTCCTGGACGATCCGGCGGCCGTCGCCGAGCGGGCCTGAGACGGCCCGGCCGGACCCGGGCGGACCCGGAGCGCGCCCGAGCGGGTCCGAGCGGGTCCGGGGCCGCCGACCGCCACGGCACGGTCGCGGACGACGGCTCCGGCACCTCACCTCTCGATTACGAATCGCCCAACTCCTGGCTTCCGGACGGTGAGCGGGCGACGATGAGCACATGACACCGGCGCAGCGAGCCATGGAACGACTGGGGACATGGCCCGACCTCACGGCCTGTCCGGCGGGTTGCGGCACGGGGCAGGCGCTCCGCACCCCCCGTGACGAGATCGTCCACTTCCACTCCGACCGGAACGTGGACCTCCACCTCACTCGCCGCGCCATCCAGCGCTTCCACTACGACCTGGGCGGGTCGAGCGCGATACAGCTGGTCCCGGGCTCGTGCTGGGTGACGGTGCACCTGGACTGCGCCACCGACGTCGACCTGCTGCTGAGCCTGGTGAGCGTCGCCCTCAAGGCCCACCAGACCCGGCCCGCGTCCACCGGGCCGGTGCCGGCCGGGTGCAACCTCCACCGGATCACCGTGCTGCCGCGCGACGCGGTGACCGGCCGTTGAGCCGTCCTCCGTCCGCCGGCCTCACGGCCGCAGGCTGCCGACGATGTCCGCGGTCGCCGTGAGGCCGCTGTGGATGGTGGGGGCGATGCTGGTGCTGGCCAGGTAGAAGCCGAGCAGCAGGCAGACCAGGGCGTGGGAGATCTTCAGTCCGCTGTTGCGCAGGAAGATCACCGCCAGGACCGAGAGCAGCAGCACCACAGAGATGGAAACGGCCATCGTCAACCTCCTCCGCCGCGTCCGCTTCGCGGCGTTCGGCCGCAAGTGTGGCGTAGCGGAGGGTTCGTCCGGGCGGTTGGCCTGTCCTCCGAACGTGTGGTGTCACACCCGCCGGCGGGCGTCGAGGAAGGACTCCAGCCCGGCGAGGTCGTCGGTGTTGAGGTGGTCGACGTCCGCGGCGACCAGTTCGCCCCACAGCGCGTCGCGCGCGGGTCCCGGGAGGTCCGGGGTGGCCCAGAACCGCACCTTCTGCCCCCGCGCGTGCGCGGTACGCACGATGTCCCGCAGTTTCCGGCGCTCCTCGCCGGGGAACGCGCCGACGCCCCGCCAGGTGAAGTGGAGCGTCCAGTTGTCGCTGACCAACGGGACGAAGGAGGCCGGTGCCGGGCCGCCGAGGTCGGTGAGCCGTCCGTCGTAGAAGGCACGGCGCACCCGCTGGGCCTCCATCGGCGCACGGGCCGCGCGGTCGCCGGAGACGACGGCGGTGACGGGTCCGGGCAGGACGCGGCCGTGCGCGCAGGTGGTGAACAGGTGCCGGTAGCGGCGCAGACGGCGGTCGAGTTCGAGGTAGGTGGACGAGCCCTCGGTCTTGAGGTCGACGAGGAGCTGGAGCGGCCTGCGGTGCCCGCGGTACACGGAGCCCCGGTTGGCGCGGACCCGGGCGGCGAGCGGGTCGAGGTAGAGGGATTCGAGGGTGCGGGACGGGTCGAGGTCCTCGGGGTCGTGCGCGACGAGGAGTTGGCCGTCGACCAGGAAGACGTCCGCCTCGACGCTGCCGAAGCGGTGGTCGAGGGCGTCGAGGAGGGGCCGCGGGTGCTCGTAGTCGTTGTGGGCGTGGGCGCGCCACAACGGGCGCGGGCGGTGCCCGTGTTCACCGGCCAGCGCCCGGCCCGCGGGCAGGGCGGCCGAACCGGCGAGGGCGGCGCCGAGGGTGGTGAGGGCTCTGCGACGGGTGGTGAGGGCCATGCTCTGCCTCCCTGGGAGGGGCGTACGGGACGGACCTCAGCGAGTATGCGGTCCGTGCAGGCCCAAGGAGCAGTGCCGTGAGGGGAGTTGGCCGACCCGCCGCCGCGCGTTCACCTCGGCGGCGCGGCGCGGCGCGCGGAAGCCCGCCCCTCGCGGGGGCGGGCTTCCGTCGCCGTCCGGCCGGGTGGGGTCAGGGTGCTCGCAGGTCGACCAGTTCGGCCAGTGCCTCGCGGTGGGCGCCCGCCGTGCCGTAGGCGATCGAGTCGGCCTTGGCCCGCTTCAGGTAGAGGTGCACCGGGTGCTCCCAGGTCATGCCGATGCCGCCGTGCAGTTGCAGCGCCTCCTCGGCGGCCCGGACCGCGACGGGGGCCGCGCAGGCCTGCGCGACGGCGACCGCCACGTCGGTGTCCCCGGCACCGGTCGCGAGGGCGTCGGCGGCGCCCCGGGCGGCGGCGCGCAGGCCGGCGACCTCCAGCCACAGCTGGGCGAGCCGGTGCTTGAGCGCCTGGAACCCGCCGACGGGGCGGTTGAACTGCTTGCGGTCCTTCAGGTGGCGGACGGTCTGCGTCAGCGACCAGTCGGCGAGGCCGAGTTGCTCCGAGGCGAGCAGCCCGGCGCCGGCCCGCAGGGCACGGCGCACGGCGGGCTCCGCGTCGCCCAGCCGGCGCCCGGGGGCGCCGTCGAGGGTGACCTTCGCGAGCGGCCTGGTGAGGTCCAGGGAGGTCTGCGGGGTGACGGTGACCGCGTCGGCCTCCACCGCGTACAGGCCTCCGTCGTCCGCCGGCACCAGCAGCACGTCGGCGACGGCGGCGTCCGCGACACCGGTCACCTCGCCGCGCAGCGCGCCGCCGCCGCGCCGCACGGCGGCGAACGCGGCGCCGGGCGCGGTGTGCAGCCCGACGGCGAGGGCGCCGACCTCGCGCCCGGACGCCAGCCCGGCGAGCAGCTCGTCGCCGTCCGCGCAGGCGAGCAGGGCCTCGGTGGCCACGACCGCGCTGGCCAGGTACGGCACGGGAGCGACGGCGCGCCCCAGCTCCTCCAGGACGACGGCGGCTTCGCGGTGGGTGGCGCCCTGGCCGCCCCGGTCCTCCGGGACCAGCAGGCCCGCCAGGCCCATGTCCTCGGCGAGCACCTTCCACAGCGACAGGTCGTGCGGGACGTCCGACTCGGCGCGGGCGATCACTCCCGCCGCGTCGCAGTGGTCGGTGAGCAGGTCCCGGACGGCGGCGCGCAGCGCCTCTTCCTCCTCCGAGTACAGCAGGTCGGGCGAGGTGCTCATCGGGCGAGGTCCTTCCACGCGACGTCCTTGTCGGTGCGCGGCTCGGCCGGCAGGCCCAGGACGCGCTCGGCGACGATGTTCAGCAGGACCTCACTGGTCCCGCCCTCGATGCTGTTGCCCTTGGAACGGAGGTAGCGGTAGCCGGCGTCGCGGCCGGTGAAGTCGACCAGCTCCGGGCGGCGCATGGTCCAGTCGTCGTACAGCAGGCCCTCCTCGCCGCGGAGTTCCACCTCCAGTCCGCTGATCTCCTGGTTGAGGCGGGCGAAGGCCAGCTTCATGCCGGCGCCCTCGGGGCCGGGCTGGCCGGCGACGAGCTGCTGGCGCAGGCGCTCGCCGGTGAGGCGGGCGACCTCGGCCTCCACCCACAGCCGCAGCAGCCGCTGGTGCAGGTCGTGGGTGCGCAGTTCGGGGCGTTCGCGCCAGGTCCTCGCGACCGGGCCGATCATGCCGCCCTCGCGGGGCAGCCGCATGCCGCCGATGGCGACGCGCTCGTTGTTCAGCGTGGTCTGCGCGACCCGCCAGCCGTCGCCGACCTCGCCCAGGCGGTGGGAGTCGGGGACGCGGACGTCGGTGAGGAACACCTCGTTGAACTCGGCCTCGCCGGTGATCTGGCGCAGCGGCCGCACCTCGACGCCGGGGTCGGTCATGTCGCACAGGAAGTACGTGATGCCCCGGTGCTTGGGCACGTCCGGGTCGGTGCGGGCGATGAGGATCGCCCAGCGGGCGAGGTGGGCGCTGGACGTCCACACCTTCTGCCCGTTGACCACCCAGTGCTCGCCCTCCCGGACGGCGCGGGTGCCGAGCGCGGCCAGGTCGGATCCGGCGCCCGGCTCGCTGAACAGCTGGCACCAGACCTCCTCGCCGGTCCACAGCGGTTTCAGGAAGCGCCGCTTCTGCTCCTCGGTGCCGTACTGCAGGATCGTCGGGGCGGCCATGCCCAGGCCGATGCCGATGCGCCGGGGGTCGTTGTCGGGCGCCCCCGCGGCCTCCAGCTCGGCGTCCACGACGGCCTGCAGGGAGCGTGGGACGCCGAGTCCGCCGAGCCCTTCGGGGAAGTGCACCCAGGCGAGCCCGGCGTCGAAGCGGGCGCGCAGGAAGTCCGCGCGCCCGGTGTCGGCGGGCGGGTGCGCGGCCAGGAACTCCCGGGTGAGGCGGCGCAGTTCGGCGGCGTCGGTCATGCGGCGGCTCCGTTCCGGAGGGCGGGCAGCACGGTGACGCGCCCGGTGGTGACCCCGTCGGCGACCCGCTGCACGGCGGTCGCGGCGCCGGCGAGCGGGACGCGCTCGCTCACCAGCGGCCGGATCGCGCCCCGGGCGGCCAGCTCGGTGAGCCGCTCGTGGCAGTGCCGGACCAGCTTCGGGTTCATGGTGTGGTACAGCCCCCAGTGCAGGCCGAGGATCGAGTAGTTCTTCACCAGGGCGTGGTTGAGCGCCGGGCTGGGGATCGTGCCGCCGGCGAAGCCGACGACCACGATCCGGCCCTCGAAGGCGACGACCTTGGTGGACTGGACGTAGGCCTGGCCCCCCACCGGGTCGTAGACCACGTCGGCGCCCCGGCCGCCGGTGACCTCCTTCACCGCGGCGACGACGTCCTGCTCGTGCCGGTCGACCACCACGTCGCAGCCCAGCTCCCGGGCGACGGCCGCCTTCGCCGGACCGCCCACGACACCGATGACGGTGGCGCCGGCGGCCTTCCCCAGCTGCACGGCCGCGCTGCCGACCCCTCCCGCGGCGGCGTGGACCAGCAGGGTCTCGCCGGCCTCCAGACCGGCCCGGCGGTGCAGGCCGAACCAGCCGGTCTGGTAGCCGATGTGCAGGGCGGCGGCCTCGGCGTCGTCCAGCGCGTCCGGGGCGGGCAGCAGCGCGGCGGCGTCCGCGACGGCGTACTCGGCGAAACCCCCGTGCGGCAGCGCGGGGGTGGCGAGCACCCGGCGCCCGTCCTCGGTCTCGCCGCAGACCTCCAGGCCCGGGGTGAACGGCAGAGGCGGCCTGACCTGGTACTGGCCCCGGCACATCAGCGCGTCGGGGAAGTTGACGTTGGCGGCGCGCACCTTCAGCAGGACCTGGCCGTCGCCGGGCGTCGGCCGCGCCACCTCCGCGAGGCGCATCGCCTCGCCCGGCTCGCCGGTCTCGTGCACTTGCCATGCCTGCATGCGGGGCCTCCACGGGGCTGGTGGACATCGGGGTCACCCGGACCGGGTCCCCCGCATACTAAGCGGTCGCTTGCCCTGAGGGAACCGTCCGGCGCCTCACGCCTGCCGGGGCCGCGCCCTGACGTGCATCCGCTCCCCCTGCGGGCCGAACAGGCTGAGGAACTCCACCGGCCCCTCCCCCGTCGATCCGAACCAGTGCGGAACGCGCGTGTCGAACTCGGCCGCCTCGCCCGCCGCCAGCACCACGTCGTGCTCGCCCAGCACCAGCCGGAGCCTGCCGGACAGCACGTACAGCCACTCGTAGCCCTCGTGGGTGCGGGGCTCCGGCTCGAGCCTGCGCCGCGGTTCGAGCACCTTGTAGGCCTGGAGCCCGCCGGGCTGGCGGGTGAGCGGCCAGTGGGTGCGGCCGTGGCGCTCGATCGGCCGGGAGCGCACGCGCGGATCGCCGACCGGCGGCGCGCCGACCAGCTCGTCCAGCGGCACCTGGTGGGCCTGCGCGATCGGCAGCAGCAGCTCCAGGCTGGGTCTGCGCAGTCCGGACTCCAGCCGCGAGAGGGTGCTGACGGAGATGCCGGTCGCCTCGGACAGCGCGGCGAGGGTCACCTCCCGCTCCTTCCTGATCCGCCGCAGCCGGGGGCCCACACCTGCCAGAACGTCGTCCGTGGTCATGCGTTTATTGCAGGATCGGCAAAGGTGTTTGTCAATGCGGCAGCGCTCGGGGGACCGTCGACGTGGAGGTGGTCACCATGACCGAGCACATCGAACGCACCGAGCGCACCGAGCACGACCAGGACGTCCGGGACACCCGGAGCGACCGGAGCACCGGGGACGCCGGCGGACACGGGGGCGGGGCCTACGACGTGGTGGTCGTCGGGGGCGGCGCCGCCGGGCTGTCCGCCGCGCTGGTGCTCGGGCGGGCCCGGCGGCGCACGCTGGTCGTCGACGCGGGTGAGCCGCGCAACGCGCCCTCGTCCCACATGCAGGGCTACCTGACCCGGGACGGGATGGCGCCCGCCGAGTTCCTGGCGGCCGGCCGGGAGGAGATCGCGCGCTACGGCGTCGAACTCGTCCGGGACCGGGTCACGGACGTGACCCGGGACGGGGACTTCGCCGTCGCCCTCGGCGCGGGACGGACCGTGCGGGCCCGCCGGCTGGTCGTCGCCACCGGGCTCGAGGACGAGCTGCCCGCGGTGCCCGGGGTCGCCGAGCGGTTCGGGCGGGACGTGCTGCACTGCCCGTTCTGCCACGGCTGGGAGGTGCGCGACGAGCCCTTCGGCGTCCTCGCGGCCGGCGCGGCGAGCGTGCACCAGGCGCTGATGGTGTCGCAGTGGTCCAAGGACGTGGTCCTCTTCCTGCACACGGTCGCCGAGGAGGAGCTGTCCGACCTGGACCTGCGGCGGCTGGCCGCCGCCGGGGTCGACGTGGTGCCCGGCGAGGTCGCGGAACTGCTGGTCGAGGACGACCGGCTCACCGGGGTCCGCCTGGCCGACGGTTCCGTCCACGCCCGTTCCGTGCTCTACGTCGGGCCGCGCCCGGTGCCGCGGACGGGTCTGCTGGAGCGGCTGGGCGCCGAGATGGACCAGACCCCGCTCGGCACGTACCCGGTCGTCGACGGAACGGGCCTGACCACGGTGCCCGGCGTCTGGGCGGCGGGCAACGCGATCGGCTTCGCCGAGCAGGTCGTCCACGCGGCCAGCGGCGGCTACCGCGCGGCGGCCGCGATCGTCGGGGACCTGCTCATGACCGACCTGGACGCGGCGGTGGCCGGGTGATCCCGGGCGGCCGGGTGTGAAGCGCCCGTCTCCGTAGCACTCTGATCCCATGCTGCTGTCCCGTCTGGCCCGTGTGTCCCGGGAAGTCGCCGCCGCCTCCGCGCGGTCCCGGAAGATCGCCCTGCTCGCCGAGCTGTTCCGGGACGCCGACGCGGACGACGTGCCGATCGTCATCCCCTACCTGGCGGGGCGGCTGCCGCAGGGCCGGCTCGGCGTCGGCTGGAAGGTGCTGGGCCGCCCGGTCGCCCCCGCCGCCGAGCCGTCCCTGACCGTCCGCGAGGTCGACGCCCTGCTCGGCCGGCTGGGCGGGGTGGCCGGCCCCGGCTCGCGGGCCGAGCGGGCCCGGCTGGTCGGGGAGCTGCTGGGCGCGGCCACCGAGGACGAACAGCGGTTCCTGACCGGGCTGCTCACCGGGGAGGTCCGGCAGGGCGCCCTGGACGCGGTCGCGGCGGAGGGACTGGCGCGGGCGACGGGGGTGCCGGCGGCGGACGTGCGGCGCGCGGTGATGCTCGCGGGCTCCCTGCAGCCGGTGGCCGGGGCGTTGCTGGCGGACGGCCCCGCCGCGCTGGAGCGGTTCCGGCTCACCGTCGGCCGTCCGGTGCTGCCGATGCTGGCCCACAGCGCCTCCTCGGTCGCCGAGGCGGTCGAGAAGCTCGGCGCCTGCGCGGTCGAGGAGAAGCTGGACGGCATCCGGGTCCAGGTCCACCGGGACGGCGACACCGTCCGCGTGCACACCCGGACCCTCGACGACATCACCGACCGCTTGCCGGAAGTGACCGCGGCGGCGCGGGAGCTGCGGGGCGAGCGCTTCATCCTCGACGGGGAGGTCGTCTCCTTCGGCGAGGACGGGCGCCCCCGCTCGTTCCAGGAGACCGCCGGCCGGGTCGGCTCCCGGGTGGACGTGGCGACGGCCGCCCGCGAGGTCCCCGTCTCGCCCGTCTTCTTCGACGCGCTGTCCGTCGACGGCCGCGACCTGCTGGACCTGCCGTTCGCCGAGCGGCACGCGGAGCTGGCCCGGCTCGTCCCCGAGTCCCTGCGGGTGCGGCGCGCGGTGGTGTCCGGGCCGCGGGAGACGGGCCTCGCGCAGGAGTTCCTCGCCGAGACCCTGGAGCGCGGTCACGAGGGCGTCGTGGCCAAGGGGCTCGACGCCCCCTACAGTGCGGGCCGGCGCGGCGCGTCCTGGCTGAAGGTCAAACCCGTGCACACGCTCGACCTGGTGGTGCTCGCCGCCGAGTGGGGCCACGGCCGGCGCACCGGGAAGCTCTCCAACCTGCACCTGGGCGCCCGCACCGCCGACGGCGGCTTCGCGATGCTCGGCAAGACCTTCAAGGGCCTGACCGACGCGATGCTGGCCTGGCAGACCGAGCGGCTGCGGGAACTGGCCGTCGACGAGAGCGGGTACGTCGTCACCGTGCGCCCGGAACTCGTCGTCGAGATCGCCTACGACGGCCTCCAGCGCTCCAGCCGCTACCCGGCCGGCGTCACCCTCCGCTTCGCCCGCGTGGTCCGCTACCGCGAGGACAAGCGCCCCGAGGAGGCCGACACGGTCCAGGCGCTGCTCGCCGCGCACCCGGGGGTGCGGCCGTGAGGAGCACCCGGAGCGCCGGCCTGCTGCTGTTCCGGCGCACCGACCGGGGCCTGGAGGTGCTGCTCGGCCACATGGGCGGCCCGTTCTTCGCGCGGCGGGACGCGGGGGCGTGGACCGTGCCCAAGGGGGAGTACGACCCCGCCGAACCGGCCCGGGAGGCGGCGCGCCGGGAGTTCCGGGAGGAACTGGGGCTGGAGCCGCCCGACGGGGAGGCGGTCCCGCTCGGGGAGGTCCGGCAGGCGGGCGGCAAGACCGTCACGGCCTGGGCGGTCGAGGCCGACCTGGACCCGGCGGCGGTCGTCCCCGGCACCTTCACGATGGAGTGGCCGCCGAGGTCGGGGCGCGTGCGGGAGTTCCCGGAGCTCGACCGGGTGCAGTGGTTCGCCCTGGACCGGGCCCGGGAGGTGATCGTCTCCGCGCAGACGGCGTTTCTCGACCGCCTGGCGGAGCACTCGGCCTGAGGAGACCCCCCGCGTTGCGCCCCCCGCCGCCGCGCGGGAGGGTCGAAGGCACAGCCCGTCCCCAGGGAGGTCAGCGATGCCCATCGCAACGGTGAATCCGGCGAACGGCGAGACGCTCGAGACGTACGAGGCCATGGGCGAGGAGGAGATCGAGCGCCGGATCCAGCTCGCGGAGGCCACGTTCCGCACGTACCGGACGACGGGCTTCGACGAGCGCGCCCGTCTGCTGCGCCGGGCCGCCGACCTCCTCGAGGAGGACCAGCGGACCATCGGCCGGGTGATCACCACGGAGATGGGCAAGCCGGTGAAGCAGGCCCGCGCGGAGGCCGCGAAGTGCGCGAAGGCGATGCGCTGGTACGCCGACCACGCGGCGGAACTCCTCGCCGACGAGGAGCCCGACGCCTCCGACGTGAAGGACTCCGGTGCCTCCCGGGTGCTGGTGCGCTACCGGCCGCTCGGCCCGGTGCTCGCCGTGATGCCGTGGAACTTCCCGCTGTGGCAGGTGGTCCGGTTCGCGGCGCCCGCGCTGATGGCGGGCAACGTGGGCCTGCTCAAGCACGCCTCGAACGTGCCGCGGACCGCCCTGTACCTGGAGGACCTGTTCCACCGGGCGGGCTTCCCCGAGGGCTGTTTCCAGACCCTGCTCATCGGCTCCGCCGCGGTCGACGACGTCCTGCGGGACGAGCGGGTGAGGGCGGCCACCCTCACCGGCAGCGAGCCCGCGGGGCGCGCGGTCGCCTCGACCGCCGGGGAGATGGTCAAGAAGACGGTGCTGGAGCTGGGCGGCAGCGACCCGTTCGTGGTGATGCCGTCCGCCGACCTGGACCGGGCCGCCGAGGTCGCCGTGACCGCGCGGGTGCAGAACACCGGGCAGTCCTGCATCGCCGCCAAGCGGTTCATCGTGCACACGGACGTCTACGACGCCTTCGCCGAGCGCTTCACCGCGGGCATGCGGGCGCTGAGGGTCGGCGACCCGATGGACGAGGAGACGGACGTCGGTCCGCTCTCCAGCGAGCGGGGCCGGGCCGACCTGGAGGAACTGGTCGAGGACGCCGTGCGCGCGGGCGCCACCGTGCTGTGCGGCGGCGAGCGGCCCGACGGGCCCGGCTGGTTCTACCCGCCGACCGTGCTGGCCGGGGTCACCCGGGAGATGCGCATCCACCGGGAGGAGGCCTTCGGCCCGGTCGCCACGCTGTACCGGGCGGCCGACCTGGACGAGGCGGTCCTGATCGCCAACGACACCGACTTCGGCCTGAGTTCCAACGTCTGGACGCGTGACGAGGCCGAGACCGACCGGTTCGTGAGGGACCTGGAGGCGGGCAGCGTGTACGTGAACGGCATGACGGCGTCGCATCCCGCGTTCCCGTTCGGCGGGGTCAAGCGGTCCGGGTACGGGCGTGAGCTGTCCGGGCACGGAATCCGCGAGTTCTGCAACATCACCACGGTTTGGCAGGGTGCGTGATGCTTCCGCGGTTACGATCCCGACTGTGAACCGCGAAGTGACTCTGCCCCTGATCGTCGACGACCGCGGGACCCTGCAGGTGGCCGCGGCCGACGTCAGCAAATTGCTGCGCACGGTGGGCGGGCGGTGGGTGCGTCTCGTGGAGGCCGGGGCGGACGGGCTCGACGAGGACACGGTCGCCGCGCTCACCATCGAGCTGGCCAAGCTGGCCGACCGGATCGACGTGGCGTGCATCGCGCACAGCAGCGGCGGCGCGCCGTAGGGAGGGCCGGGGCGCTCGGGCCGGCCGCGGCGGCGGTCCGGGGCCGTGCGCGTCCTCGCGCGTCCCGCGTCGCGTCCGTGCCCCGCGTCCGTCCCCGGGCGCGGGGCACGGGCGCCCCGGTGGCCGGTTCAGCGGATGGGCATGCCCGACAGGGTGCGGGCGATCACCAGGCGCTGGATCTCGCTGGTGCCCTCGAAGATGGTGTAGATCGCGGCGTCGCGGTGCATCCGCTCCACCGGGTACTCGCGGGTGTAGCCGTTGCCGCCCAGGATCTGGATCGCCTGGGCGGTGACCTTCTTGGCCGTCTCACTGGCGAACAGCTTGGACATCGAGCCCTCGGCGGCCGTGAACGGCTTGCCGTTGACCGCCATCCAGGAGGCGCGCCACACCAGCAGGCGGGCGGCGTCGATCCGGGTGCGCATGTCGGCGAGCTGGAAGGCGACGCCCTGGTTGTCGATGATCGGGCGGCCGAACTGCTCACGCGTCTGGGCGTACTCCAGGGCGACCTCGTAGGCGGCGCGGGCGGTGCCGACCGCCATGGCGCCGACCGCCGGGCGGGACGCCTCGAAGGTGGCCATGGCGGCGTTCTTCACCCTCTCGCCGCCCTTCCTCGCCTTCTCCCGGGCGCGGGCGAGGCGCTCGTCCAGCTTCTCCTTGCCGCCGAGCAGGCAGGAGCCGGGGACGCGCACGTTGTCGAGGACGACCTCGGCGGTGTGCGAGGCGCGGATGCCGTGCTTCTTGAACTTCTGGCCCTGGGACAGGCCGGGGGTGTTCGGCGGGACGATGAAGGAGGCGTGGCCCTTGGAGCCGAGCTCCGGGTCGACGACCGCGACCACGACGTGGACGTTGGCGATGCCGCCGTTGGTCGCCCAGGTCTTGGTGCCGTTGATCACCCACTCGTCCCTGGCCTCGTCGTACACCGCGCGGGTGCGCAGGGAGGCCACGTCGGAGCCGGCGTCGGGCTCGGAGGAGCAGAACGCGGCGACCTTGACGTCGTTCGCGTCGCCGTACATCTGCGGGATCCAGGTGCCGATCTGTTCCTCGGTGCCGTTGGCGAGGACGCCCACCGCGGCGAGGCCGGTGCCGACGATCGACAGGGCGATGCCCGCGTCGCCCCAGAACAGCTCCTCCATCGCCATGGGGATGCCCAGGCCGGTCGCGTCGAAGTACTGCTGGGCGTAGAAGTCCAGTGAGTAGATGCCGACCTTGGCCGCCTCCTGGATGACCGGCCAGGGAGTCTCCTCACGCTCGTCCCATTCGGCGGCCGCGGGGCGGATCACGTCGGCGGCGAAGCCGTGCAGCCAGTCCCGCACCTCCTTCTGTTCGTCGTTGAGCTCCATGGTGAACTCGGCCATGTCCCCTCCAGCGGGCGGTGCACGTGCGTGTTACTTGCGGTAACCCGAGTCTGTTACCCGCTGGTAGGAAAAGTCAACTCCCCGGGGCGGGTCGGCATCCCGTTCGAGGCACCGGGCGCGGCCAGTGTTAGTTTGCGCTGGCGTCACCGGAACAGCACGGGTGGGGAGAGATCATGGAGACCACGCAGCGGACCGATCAGCAGCGGTCCGCCGACCGACGCCGGCGCGAGCTGCTGGAGGCCGCCGACCGGGTGGTGCTGCGCGACGGCCCGGGGGCCTCGATGAACGCGATCGCCGCCGAGGCCGGCATCACCAAGCCGATCCTCTACCGGCACTTCGGCGACAAGGGAGGACTCTACGCCGCCCTGGCCAAGCGGCACACCGACGCGTTGCTGGACTCGCTGCGGGCCGCGCTGGACGCCCCCGCCGAACGGCGCGAGCGGGTCGAGGCGACCCTGGACACCTACCTCTCGGCGATCGAGGCGCGCCCCCAGGTGTACCGCTTCCTGATGCACCCGGCGGAGGGGTCGCAGAGCGACCAGGGCTTCGACGTCGGCAAGCACTCGGCGCCGCTGCTGCGGCGGATGGGCGAGGAGCTGGCGCAGGTCATAGAGGAGCGGCTGGACCTCGGGCCGGGCAGCCAGCAGCTGGCCCGGGTGTGGGGGCACGGCATCGTCGGCATGATGCACGCGGCCGGCGACTGGTGGCTCGGCGAACGCCCCTGCTCCCGCGCCGACCTGGTGCGCGGTCTGGCCGACCTGCTGTGGGGGCGGCTGGCCGCGGCGGGCGACAAGGTGGGCGGCCCGGGGTTCTGACCGCTCCCCGCCCCCGGCCCGGCGTCCACCGGTGCTCCCGCGGCGCCCCCTCAGCCCTCCCGGCCCTCCCGGTTCCAGGGGGCCCGCCTCACCTGGCGCATGAGCCTGCGGTGCCGCCGGCCCGTCAGCCGGTCGGCGTAGAGGCGGCCCTGGAGGTGGTCGCACTCGTGCTGCAGGCACCGGGCGAAGAAACCCGTGCCGTGGACGGTGACCGGTTCGCCGGTCACCGTGAAGCCCTCGACGACCGCGTGGTCGTGACGCTCCGTCCCGGCCTCCAGCCCCGGCAGGGACAGGCAGCCCTCGGGGCCCCGCACCACCACGCCGTCCGTCTCGACCAGCCTCGGGTTCACCACGTGGCCGAGGTGCCGGACGTCCTCGTCGTCCGGGCAGTCGTACACGAACACCCGCAGCGGCTCGCCGATCTGGTTGGCGGCCAGGCCCACGCCCCCGGCCGCGTACATCGTCGCGAACAGGTCCTCCACCAGCCGTTCCAGTCCGGGACCGAAGTCGGTGACCTCCCGGCAGGGCGCGCGCAGCACCGGGTCGCCGAGCAGGGTGAGGGGCCGCACGCGTCCGTGGACGCCGGGGATGGAGCCGTGTCGCATGGCGGTCAGAGTACGGTCCTTCCTGCAACGACCGTCTCACGAGGGTGCCGCGGTTCTGGAGTGCGAATGGATCTCGATAGGCTGACGTTCACACCACGTGGCCGTCAGGCACAGGCGCGGCGCGTACGCAAGGAGGATCGAGAACTGATGGCAGGCAACTCGGACCCGCTCACGCCGCGGGCCAAGCTGGCCGTGACCGCGGGCAAAGCGGTCGCGGCGGCATCCCGCGCCGCAGGGCGCGGCAGCGGTTCGGTGATCGGCGGCCGGGTGGCGCTGAAACTCGACCCCGACCTCCTCGCCCGGCTCGCCCAGAACCTGGACGTCGTGCTGGTCTCGGCGACCAACGGCAAGACCACCACCACCCGGCTCATCGCCGAGGCCCTGCGGGCCGCGGGGCCGGTCGTCTCCAACGCGCTCGGCGCCAACATGCCGGCCGGCATCACCTCGGCGCTCGCCGGCGGCTCGGACGCGAAGTTCGGCGTCATCGAGGTCGACGAGAAGTACCTCGCCGGCGTCGCCCGGGACACCGCCCCGAAGTGCATCGCCCTGCTCAACCTCTCCCGCGACCAGCTCGACCGCGCCGCCGAGACCCGCATGCTCGCGGAGAACTGGCGCGAGGGCCTGGCCGGCTCCAAGGCCGTCGTCGTCGCCAACGCCGACGACCCGCTGGTGGTGTGGGCCGCCTCCTCCTCCCCCAACGTGATCTGGGTGGCCGCCGGGCAGATGTGGAAGGACGACGCCTGGTCCTGCCCGTCCTGCGGCGGTGTGATGCAGCGCCCCGGCGACGACTGGTTCTGCGGCGAGTGCGGCTTCCGCCGGCCGACCCCGAGCTGGGCCCTGTCCGGCGACCACGTGCTCGACCCGCACGGCTCCGCCTGGCCGATCCACCTCCAGCTGCCGGGCCGCGCCAACAAGGCCAACGCCGCGAGCTCCGCGGCCGTCGCCGCCGTCTTCGGGGTGCCGCCGCAGGTCGCCCTGGAGCGGATGTACCAGGTGCAGGCCGTGGCGGGCCGCTACGACGTCGTGCAGTTCCAGGGCCGGGACCTGCGGCTGCTGCTCGCCAAGAACCCCGCGGGCTGGCTGGAGACCTTCTCGCTGATCGACCCGCCGCCGACCCCGGTGATCCTGTCGGTGAACGCGCGCTCCGCCGACGGCACCGACACCTCCTGGCTGTGGGACGTCGACTACACCCGGCTGACCGGCCACCCGATCTGCGTCATCGGTGACCGGAAGCTGGACCTCGCGGTCCGCCTGGAGGTCGCCGACCAGCAGTTCCAGGTCTGCGAGAACCTCGACCAGGCGGTCCAGCTGTGCCCGCCCGGCCGGATCGAGGTCATCGCCAACTACACCGCCTTCCAGGACCTGCGCCGCCGCGTCGGCAACTGACGCGGGCGACGCACTCACAAGGACAGTGACTTCATGAGCGACAACAGCCTGCGGGTCGTCTGGCTCTACCCCGACCTGCTCAGCACCTACGGCGACCAGGGCAACGTGCTCGTCGTGGAACGCCGGGCCCGGCAGCGCGGCCTGGACGTGGCCCGGCTCGACGTGCGCAGCGACCAGCCGATCCCGACCTCCGGCGACATCTACCTGATCGGCGGCGGCGAGGACCGCCCGCAGCGGCTGGCCGCCGAGCGGCTGCGCCGGGACGGGGGCCTGCAGCGGGCGGTGGAGAACGGCGCGATCGTGTTCTCGGTGTGCGCCGGGTACCAGATCCTCGGCCACGAGTTCATCAACGACCTCGGCCAGCGCGAGCCCGGCCTCGGCCTGCTCGACGTGGTCTCGGTGCGCGGCGAGGGCGCCCGGTGCGTGGGCGACGTGCTGGCGGACATCAACCCGCAGCTGGGGCTGCCCCCGCTGACCGGCTTCGAGAACCACCAGGGCGTCACCCACCTGGGCCCCACGGCGCGCCCGTTCGCCCAGGTGCGCTTCGGCAACGGCAACGGCACGGGGGACGGCACGGAGGGCGCGTTCAACGACACCGTGTTCGGCACCTACATGCACGGTCCGGTGCTGGCCCGCAACCCGCAGATCGCGGACCTGCTGCTGAAGCTGGCGCTCGACGTCAACGCCCTGCCGCCGACCGACGACCGCTGGTACGAGGCGTTGCGGGACGAGCGCATCGCGGCGGCGCAGCAGCCCGCGTGAGGCCCGTCTGACGACTGCTCCGCACAGGTGAGCGGGGTCGTCCAGCAGGCGGACGCTCGATGTGGCCCCGCCCCCCGATGCGGCTAGGGTGGCGGGGATCGAGCCGGACAGCGCGGTCCGGTCCCGGCCCACATCGAGAAGGTTGTTTCGGGCTATGCGCATTGGTGTCCTCACGTCCGGCGGCGACTGCCCCGGTCTGAACGCCGTCATCCGGTCCGTCGTGCACCGCGCCGTCGCCGACCACGGCGACGAGGTCATCGGCTTCCGGGACGGGTGGAAGGGCCTGCTGGAGTGCGACTACCTCAAGCTCGACCTGGACGCGGTGGGCGGCATCCTCACCCGCGGCGGCACCATCCTCGGCTCCTCCCGGGTCCGTCCCGAGCACCTGCGGGACGGGGTGGAGCGGGCCAGGGGACACGTCCGGGAGCTCGGGCTCGACGCGATCATCCCGATCGGCGGCGAGGGCACGCTGAAGGCGGCCCGGCTGCTGTCGGCGAGCGGCCTGCCGATAGTGGGTGTGCCGAAGACCATCGACAACGACATCGCCGTCACGGACGTCACCTTCGGCTTCGACACGGCCGTCGGTGTGGCGACCGAGGCCCTGGACCGGCTGAAGACCACCGCCGAGTCCCACCAGCGCGTGCTGATCGTGGAGGTCATGGGCCGTCACACCGGCTGGATCGCGCTGCACTCCGGCATGGCGGCCGGCGCCCACGCCGTCGTCGTTCCCGAACGTCCCTTCGACATCGAGGAGCTGACCGCGAAGGTCGGCGAGCGGTTCTCGGCCGGCAAGCGGTTCGCGATCGTGGTGGCCGCCGAGGGCGCCAAGCCGAAGCCCGGGACGATGGACTTCGACGAGGGCGGCAAGGACGTCTACGGCCACGAGCGGTTCGCCGGGATCGCGCGGCAGCTCTCGCTGGAGCTGGAGGCGCGGCTCGGCAAGGAGGCCCGCCCGGTGATCCTCGGGCACGTCCAGCGCGGCGGCACGCCGACCGCCTACGACCGGGTGCTGGCCACGCGGTTCGGCTGGCACGCCGTGGAGGCCGCGCACCGGGGCGAGTTCGGGATGATGACCGCGCTGCGCGGCACCGACATCGTCATGGTGTCGCTGGCCGAGGCCGTCGAGACGCTGAAGACGGTGCCCGAGGACCGCTACGCCGAGGCGGAGTGTGTCCTGTGACACCCCGGTGAGCCGATCCCGGGCCCGGGGGGGGGGGGGGGGGGGGGGGGGGTTCCTCCGGTGGGGGAAAAAAGAACACCAAACCAAGAACCCGAAGGAGC
>NZ_JBVITR010000011.1:89210-97701 GCF_055574875.1 Streptomyces sp. NPDC034670 | reverse complement strand
GGGAGGTGTGCTTTAGCACCCCCGGGGGCTCCAACCCCCCCCCGTGGGGGTGCCCCAACTGGGGGCGGTTCTACTCTGGTGCGGACAGACAGCGCACAACCCCACGAATCAGGAGCCGGCGGATGGATCACAGCGGGCACGGCATGACCATGGATCTGCCGCCGTTCACGCTGGGGCGAGGACTCGCCTGGTCGGCGGACCCGTTCTTCCTCATCGCCTGCCTCCTGGGGCTGGCCCTGTACGGCTGGGGCGTGGTGCGCCTCACCCGGCGCGGGGACAAGTGGCCGGTGGGGCGGACGGTGGCGTTCGTCACCGGTGTGCTCAGCATCGGGCTGATGATGTGCACCGCCCTGAACGACTACGGCATGGTCATGTTCAGCGTGCACATGGTGCAGCACATGGTGATCAGCATGGTGTCGCCCATCCTGATCCTGCTCGGCGCCCCGATCACCCTGGCGCTGCGGGCGCTGCCGACGGCCGGGCGGGGCCGCAAGGGGCCGCGCGAGCTGCTGCTGATGCTGCTCCACAGCCGCTACATGCGGGTCGTCACCCACCCGGTCTTCACCATCCCGATGTTCATCGCGAGCCTGTACGCGCTCTACTTCACCCCGATCTTCGACTTCCTCATGGGATCGCAGGTCGGGCACATCGCGATGATGGTGCACTTCCTCGCCGTCGGCCTGATCTTCTTCTGGCCGATCATGGGCGTGGACCCGGGACCGCACCGTCCGGGACACCTGATGCGGATGCTGGAGCTGTTCGCGGGCATGCCGTTCCACGCCTTCTTCGGCATCGCGCTGATGATGGCGTCCTCCCCGATGGTCACGACCTTCGAGAACCCGCCCGCCTCGCTCGGGATCGAGGCGCTGTCCGACCAGAACGCGGCCGGCGGCATCGCCTGGGCGTTCAGCGAGATCCCGTCCGTCCTGGTGCTGATCGCGCTGCTCTTCCAGTGGTACGCCTCGGACCAGCGGCAGGCCAGGCGCGAGGACCGCGCCGCCGACCGTGACGGGGACAAGGAGCTCGAGGAGTACAACGCCTACCTGGCCTCGCTGCACGCGCGCGGAAGCTGACTCCTCCCCTCCCCCGCCCCTCGGCGGGGGCTTTCCCCCGCCGACGCCCCCGCCGTCCCGGAGGACGGTGACGTCCGCCCCCCGCGCCGCCGGCCGCGGTGGGCGGACGCGTCCCCGCTCCGCCCCCGCCGGGCCCGGGACGGTTCCCGGCACGCCGGGGCGTCCCGGAGGGCCGGTGCCGGTGCCGTCGTGCTCATGGTGAAAGGACGGAACAGGGGCACCATGGAGGGAACCGGATGAGGAGGGTGTCGCGATGCCCGGTTCCATGAACGGTTCCAGTTCGACGAAGACCATGGGGGTGCTCACCGTCGGCGGGCTCGTCGCCGTGACGGCCTACACGGTGGCGCTCGGCAGCAACGGCTGGCTGTGGTTCGGCTGGGTGGTCCTGGGCCTGATCACCCTCGGGATGATCGCCACGCGCAGCACCTGAGGGACGCCCGCGGCGGGCCGGCCTCACCTCGGGGCGAGCCGGCCCGCCGAGTGCACCCCCGGCTGGTACTTCGGCAGCCGGACGGTGATCTTCATGCCCGCCCCCACGGCCGTCTCGATGACGAGGCCGTAGTCGTCGCCGTAGACCTGGCGGAGCCGGTCGTCGACGTTGGACAGCCCGATGCCGCCCGTGGGGCTCACCTCGCGGGCGAGGATGCGGCGCAGCAGGTCCGGGTCCATCCCCGCGCCGTCGTCCTCGATGACGACGAGGGCCTCGGCGCCCGCGTCCTGCGCGGTGATCTGGATGTGGCACTGGTCGGCCTTGCCCTCCAGGCCGTGCTTGACGGCGTTCTCGACGAGGGGCTGGAGGCAGAGGAAGGGCAGGGCCACCGGCAGCACCTCGGGGGCGATCTGCAGGGTGACCAGGAGGCGGTCGCCGAAGCGCGCCCGCACCAGCGCCAGGTAGTGGTCGATGGCGTGGAGTTCGTCGGCGAGGGTGGTGAAGTCGCCGTGCCGGCGGAACGAGTAGCGGGTGAAGTCGGCGAACTCCAGCAGCAGCTCACGGGCCCGCTCGGGGTCGGTCCGCACGAACGAGGCGATCACGGCGAGCGAGTTGAAGATGAAGTGCGGGGAGATCTGCGCGCGCAGGGCCCGGATCTCGGCCTCGATGAGGCGGGTGCGGGACTGGTCGAGATCGGCCAGTTCGAGCTGGACGGAGACCCAGCGGGCGACCTCCCCGGCGGCCCGGACCAGCACCGCGGACTCACGGGGCGCGCAGGCCACGAGCGCGCCGTGCACCCGGTCGTCGACGGTGAGCGGGGCGACGACGGCCCAGCGCACCGTGCAGTCGGGGGTGTCGCAGGCGAGCGGGAAGGCCTCGCCGCGGCCGGTGTCGAGCGGGCCGGCCAGGCGCTCCATGATCTCGGTGCGGTGGTGCGCGCCGACGCCGTCCCAGACGAGGACCCGGTCGCGGTCGGTGAGGCACAGCGCGTCCGTGCCCAGCAGCGAGCGCAGCTTGCGGGCGGCCTTGCGGGCGGTCTCCTCCGTCAGCCCGGCCCGCAGCGGGGGGGTGGCCAGGGAGGCGGTGTGCAGGGCCTCGAAGGTCGCGTGCTCGACGGGGGTGCCGAGTCCGGCGAGGCTGGCGGGCCGGGCGGTGCGCCGGCCCAGCCAGAAGCCGGCCGCCAGCAGGGGCAGGACGGCGACCAGCAGCCCGGCGAGGAAACCGCTCACGCGGACACCTCCGAGCGCAGTTCCTCCGGCAGGTGGAACCGGGCCAGCACCGACGCCGTGCCGGGCGGCACCCGGCCGGGGGTGGCCAGGGACACCAGGACCATGGTGAGGAAGCCCAGCGGCACCGACCACAGGGCGGGCCAGGCGAGCAGGGCGTGCCAGGTGCCCCCGCCCGGGTAGCCGGTCATGGTCGCGGCGACGGCGAGGAAGGCGGAACCGCCGCCCACCAGCATCCCGGCGGCGGCGCCGGGCGGGGTGAGCCGGCGCCACCAGATGCCGAGGACGAGCAGCGGGCAGAAGGACGAGGCCGACACCGCGAAGGCGAGCCCGACGGCGTCGGCCACCGGCAGTCCGCCGACCAGGATGCTCGCCCCCAGCGGAACGGCCATGGCGAGCACCGTGCCGAGCCGGAAGTGCCGCACGCCCCGCGAGGGGAGGACGTCCTGGGTGAGCACGCCGGCCACGGCCATGGTCAGCCCGGACGCCGTGGACAGGAACGCGGCGAAGGCGCCCCCGGCGACCAGCGCGCCGAGCAGGTCGCCGCCCACTCCCCCGATCACCCGGTCGGGCAGCAGGAGCACGGCGGCGTCGGCGTTCCCGGTGAGCGTGAGTTCGGGGGCGTACAGGCGGCCCAGCGCGCCGTAGACCGGGGGCAGGAGGTAGAAGGCGCCGATGAGGCCGAGCACCGCGACGGTGGTGCGGCGGGCGGCGACGCCGTGCGGGCTGGTGTAGAAGCGGACCACCACGTGCGGCAGGCCCATGGTGCCGAAGAAGGTGGCCAGGATCAGCCCGTACGTGGCGTACAGCGGGCGTTCCTCGCGGGACTCGGCCCGCGAGGGCGACAGGGCGTCGTCCCCGCCGCGTCCGGCGGCGGGGATCTCGGTGCCCTCGGCGAACGTCAGGCGGGTGCCGCCGTCGACGCGGTGGGGGCCCGCGGGCAGCCGGAGCTCGGTGCCCCGGTACGCGCGGCCGTCGACCGTGCCGTGCACCGTCACGGTCAGCGTCTTCTCCAGCCTCAGGTCGAGGCCCTCCTCCACCCGGACGACCCGCTGCTCGCGGAAGGCGGCCGGTTCGTCGAAGACGTGGGCGGGCGCTCCGTCGCGCTGCCAGGCGAGGACCAGGAAGAGGGCGGGGACGAGCAGCGCGGTGAGCTTGAGCCAGTACTGGAAGGCCTGCACGAAGGTGATGCTGCGCATGCCGCCCGCGGCGACGATCGCGGTCACCACCACGGCGACGATCACCCCGCCGAGCCAGTCGGGCGCGCCGGCGAGGACGGCGGTCAGGGTGAGCCCGGCGCCCTGGAGCTGGGGCAGCAGGTACAGCCAGCCGACGCCGACGACGAGGGCGCCCGCGAGCCGCCGCACCACCGGGGAGGCGAGCCGGGCCTCGGCGAAGTCGGGCAGGGTGTACGCGCCGGAGCGGCGCAGCGGGGCGGCGACGAACAGCAGCAGGACCAGGTAGCCGGCGGTGTAGCCGACCGGGTACCAGAGCATGTCCGGGCCCTGGACCAGGACGAGTCCCGCGATGCCCAGGAAGGAGGCGGCGGAGAGGTACTCGCCGCTGATCGCGGCCGCGTTGAGCCGGGGGCCGACGGTGCGGGAGGCGACGTAGAAGTCGGAGGTGGTGCGGGAGATGCGCAGGCCGAAGGCGCCGACCAGGACGGTGGCCAGGACGACGAGGGCGACGGCGGGAACGGCGTAGCCGGAGTTCACGGTGCGCGGGTCCCGTCGTCTCAGCGGTCCTCGACGAGCCGCACGAAGTCGCGTTCGTTGCGTTCGGCGCGGCGCACGTACCAGCGGGCGAGCAGCACCAGCGGGGGGTACAGCCCGAAGCCGAGGACCGCCCACTCCAGGCGGCGGGCGTCCGGGGCGGCGGCGAAGACCAGCGGGAGCGGGCCGATGAGCAGGGCGAGGACGGCGAACACGGTGAGGCCGGCCCGCAGCTGGATGCGCATCAGGGACCGCACGTAGGTGTGGCCGAGGGTGGTCTGCTCGTCGATCTCGGTGCGCGGGCGGTAGTAGCCGAAGGGGCGGCGTGCGCGGCGGGGCGGGCCGGTGACGACCACGCGGCGCTCGGTCGGGTCCTGGGGCACGGGTGTTCTCCCCTCAGCTCGTGGTCCGGCGCATCAGCAGGTCCCGCAGTTCGCGGGCGTGCCGCCGGCTGACCTGGAGTTCCTCGGCGCCGATCAGGACGCTCACGGTGCCCGCGCCGAGCCGGAGCTCGCCGATGTGGCGCAGGGCGACCAGGTGGCGGCGGTGGATGCGGACGAAGCCGCGGGCGCGCCAGCGCTCCTCCAGGGTGGACAGCGGGATGCGGACGAGGTGGCTGCCCCGTTCGGTGTGCAGGCGGGCGTAGTCGCCCTGGGCCTCGACGTGGGTGATGTCGTCGACCGCGACGAAGCGGGTCACGCCGCCGAGCTCCACGGGTATGTGGTCGGGGTCGGGTTCGTGCACGGGGATGCGCGGGGCGGCGCCGCGCCGGGCGGCGGCGCGCAGTTCGCCGACCCGGCGGACCGCCTCGGCCAGCCGTTCCCTGCGGACCGGTTTGAGCACGTAGTCCACGGCCTTGAGGTCGAAGGCCTGGACGGCGAAGTCCTCGTGGGCGGTGACGAACACGACGAGCGGCGGCCGGGCGAACCCGGTGAGCAGCCGGGCGAGGTCGAGTCCGTCGAGGCCGGGCATCTGGATGTCGAGGAAGACCACGTCGATGGCCTCGGGACCGTCGGGGCCCGACTCCAGGGCCCGGTTGATGCGGCGCAGCGCCTCGGTCGCGTCCCCGGCGCCCTCGGCGCTGCCGATGCGGGGGTCCGCGTTGAGCAGGTACAGCAGTTCCTCCAGCGAGGGACGTTCGTCGTCGACGGCGAGGGCACGCAGCATGAGGCTGGAGTGTAGGGGCATCCCCCCGTCCGGGCACGTGCCGGACGCGACCGTCGCCGACGGCCCCGGTGACCGGCCGCCGTCCTGGACGGCGGCCGGTCACCGCTGGATACAGTTCCCGGATGAACAGCAGGCCCGCGCCGTTCGACGAGCTCGACCGGAAGATCGTCACCGCGCTGATGGCGAACGCCAGGACGTCCTTCGCCGAGATCGGCGCGGCCGTCGGGCTGTCGTCGACGGCGGTCAAGCGCCGGGTGGACCGGCTGCGCGAGACCGGGGTGATCACCGGCTTCACGGCGACCGTGCGGCCGTCCGCGCTGGGCTGGCGCACGGAGGCGTACGTCGAGGTGTACTGCGAGGGCGCGGCGCCGCCCCGGCGGCTGGCGGAGGTGGTGCGCAACCACCCGGAGATCGCCGCGGCGATGACGGTGACCGGCGGGGCGGACGCGCTGCTGCACGTGCGGGCGCGGGACGTGGAGCACTTCGAGGAGGTCCTGGAGCGCATCCGCCAGGAGCCGTTCATCCGCAAGACGATCAGCGTGATGGTGCTGTCCCACCTGCTCCCGGACAGTCCCGAGGCGGGCGTCACCCAGCCCGCCCCGGAAGGCGCAGCGGACGTGCGCTGAACGGCGGAAACACGCAGCGATCCTGCGCGAGCGCGCAGCTTCCGTTCCTTGTCGCCCGTCACGCTCGGTTCCTACCGTGGAAGCACCCCCTGTCGGCACCGCGTGGAAGCGGAGGAACCCCTCTGTGCCCGATTCCCGTGTGGCGCGCCGGCGGCGTTATCTCGTCTGCGAACCCAGACACTTCGCCGTGCGGTACGCGATCAATCCCTGGATGCACCCCGACCGCCCCGTCGACGTCTCCCTCGCCCGGCGGCAGTGGCGGACGCTGGTCGACGCCTACCGCGACCACGGCCATGTCGTGGAGACCGTGGAGCCGGAGCCCGGACTGCCCGACATGGTGTTCGCCGCGAACGCGGCGGTCGTCGTCGAGGGCCGCGTCCTCGGCTCCCTGTTCCTGGCGCCCGAGCGGCGCCCGGAGTCCGTGCCGTACGAGGCCTGGTTCAAGGCCGAGGGCTACGAGGTCCGGCACCCCGGGTCGGTCTGCGAGGGCGAGGGCGACCTGGTGCCCGCCGGGCGCTGGATCCTCGCCGGCACCGGGTTCCGCACCACCCGTGAGGCGCACCGCGAGGCGCAGGAGTTCTTCGGGGTGCCCGTGATCGGCCTGACCCTCGTGGACCCGTACTTCTACCACCTGGACACGGCGCTGTTCGTGCTGGACGAGGAGAACATCGCGTACTACCCGGAGGCGTTCTCGCCGGGGAGCCGCGAGGCGCTCGCCCGGCTGTACCCGGACGCGGTGACCGCGACCCGTGAGGACGCGATGGCCTTCGGGCTGAACTCCGTGTCCGACGGCCGCCACGTGTTCATCTCGCCGGGGGCCGTGGAACTCGCCTCCCGGCTCGCCGACCGCGGCTACGTCCCCGTCCCCGTCGACCTGTCCGAGTTCCACAAGGCGGGCGGCGGCATCAAGTGCTGCACTCAGGAGATCCGCTCATGACCTCGTCCGTCGCCACGCGTTCGTCCGCCGAGCTGATCGGCGCGGAGGAACCGGTCCTCGCGCACAACTACCACCCGCTGCCCGTGGTCGTCGCCCGCGCCCAGGGCGCGTGGGTGGAGGACGTGGAGGGCCGGCGTTACCTGGACATGCTGGCCGGCTACTCGGCGCTCAACTTCGGCCACCGCCATCCCGCGCTGGTCGAGGCGGCGCACCGCCAGCTGGACCGGCTCACGCTGACCTCCCGCGCGTTCCACAACGACCGCCTCGCGGAGTTCGCCGAACGGCTGGCCGCGCTGACCGGCCTGGACATGGTGCTGCCCATGAACACCGGCGCGGAGGCGGTGGAGAGCGGGGTCAAGGTGGCCCGCAAGTGGGCCTACGACGTGAAGGGCGTCCCGGCCGACCGGGCGACGATCGTGGTGGCGGCGGACAACTTCCACGGCCGCACGACGACGATCGTGAGCTTCTCGACGGACGAGGTGGCGCGCGCCGGTTTCGGCCCCTTCACCCCGGGCTTCCGGGTCGTCCCCTACAACGACCTGGCGGCGATGGAGGCCGCGATCGACGGGACGACGGCGGCGGTGCTGATCGAGCCGGTCCAGGGCGAGGCGGGCGTCGTCGTCCCGGACGACGGCTACCTGGCGGGCGTGCGGGAGCTGACGCGCCGCGCGGGGTGCCTGTTCGTGGCGGACGAGATCCAGTCGGGGCTGGGCCGGACGGGCCGGACGCTCGCCGTGGAGCACGAGTCGGTCGTCCCGGACGTGGTCCTGCTCGGCAAGGCGCTGGGCGGCGGCATCGTCCCGGTGTCGGCGGTGGTCGCCCGGCGCGAGGTGCTCCAGGTGCTCCACCCCGGGGAGCACGGGTCGACCTTCGGCGGCAACCCGCTGGCCGCGGCGGTCGGCACGGCCGTGGTGGAGCTGCTGGAGACGGGTGAGTTCCAGCGCCGGGCGGCGGAGCTGGGCGTGGTCCTGCGCGAGGGCCTGGAGGCGCTGGTCGGCAAGGGGGTCGTCGGTTTCCGCTCCCGCGGTCTGTGGGCGGGCGTCGACGTGGACCCGGACCTCGGCACGGGCCGCGAGGTGAGCGAGCGCCTCCTGCGCGAGGGCGTCCTCGTCAAGGACACCCACGGTTCCACCATCCGTCTGGCCCCGCCGCTGACGATCACGGCGGACGAGCTGCGGGGGGCCCTGGAGACCCTGGGGAAGGTCCTGGGCCGGCGGGACTGACCGGCGCCGGGGGGGGGGGGGGGGGGGGGGGGGGGGGGGGGGGAACGGCAACCACCGCAACAAAACCACCCACGCCAAAGACAACAAGGAGCCCCCT
>NZ_JBVITR010000011.1:41972-89200 GCF_055574875.1 Streptomyces sp. NPDC034670 | reverse complement strand
GAGAGGGGAGTGGGAGGGGTGGGGGGGGGGTGGGGGGAGCGGGGGGGGGGGTTGGGGGAGGGGGGGACGACCTGCCGGGGGGGGGGCCCCCCCCCCCCCCGGCCCCCCCCCCCCCCCCCACCCCGCGGAACCCGCCGCCCCGGCGGGGGGCACCGGGCCGTCTGCCCCGCCGCCCGGGAAGCCCCCTTTCCGGGCAAGGGTGAAGATGGGGACAAGAGGTGGTAGACCACTCTCAGCGACAGAGAGGTCGGCCGTGGGCGGACACAAGGAGCAGGACGTTGCCCGGCAGGGGTTCGACGTGGCCGACGCCGCTCCCCTGCTGCTCGATCCGCGGGGCGTGGTGTCGGGCTGGACCGGTCAGGCCGAGCGGCTGCTGGGGCACTCCGTGGCCGAGGCGGTGGGCAGGAAGTTCGCCGAGCTGCTGACCCCGCGGGACGCCGAGCGGGTGCCGGACCTGGTCGAGCGGTGCCGGGAGGACGGCGGCTGGGCGGGACTGATGACGGCCCTGCGCCGGGACGGGCGGCCGGTCGCGGTCATGGTCCGGATCGTCCCGGCGGTGGAGCCGCGGGGTCGTTCGTCGCTGCTGGTGCTGCTGTCGGAGCTGGCCGGCGCTCCCGGCTGGGACATGAGCCGGACGGTGCTGGAGCAGATGGTCGCCGGGTCGCCGATCGGCATCGCGATCGTGGACACGGAGCTGCGTTTCGTGTGGTCCAACGCCGCGTTGGAGCAGTTCGGCGGCGGTCCGGCCGAGCGGCGCCTGGGGCTGCGGCTCGCGGACGTCCAGCCGGGCGTGGACGTCGAGTCCGTCGAGGCGCAGATGCGGCACGTGCTGGAGACCGGCGAACGCGTGGTCGGCCACGTGCACACCGGCCACGCCCGCTCGGCTCCGCTGCGCGAAGCCACGCACATGCTGTCGTTCACCCGGCTCGACGACGAGCACGGCCGCCCGATGGGCGTGTACTACACCGTCGTGGACATCACCGAGTGGCATCGCGCCCGGCAGCGCCTCGCCCTGCTCGACCGGGCCGGCCGGTGCATCGGCCGCACCCTGGACATCACGCGCACCGCGCAGGAACTGGCCGACGTCGCCGTGCCGGGGCTCGCGGAGTTCGTCGTCGTCGACCTGCTGGAGAGGGTGCTGCGGGGTGCCGAGCTGCCGCCCGGACCGTTCGCCGGGACCACCCGGGAGCCACTGCGCCGCGCGGGTCACCGGTCGCTGTACGAGGACCTGCCGCGGACGGCCGTGGAGACCGGCGGGGCGGTGGCCTACCTGGCCGGCTCACCTCCGCTGCGCTGCCTGGCCACGGGCCGGTCCTGGCGCCGGGAGCAGCTCGACCCGCTCGCCACGGGGTGGGTCGCAAGGCCACGGGGCGACCACGTCCCCACCTTCCTGGAGCTGGGCCTGCAGAGCGTGATGATCGTGCCGCTCCGGGCCCGGGGCGTCACCCTGGGCATCACCGGGTTCTTCCGGCGCCGCCGCGAGCGCCCCTTCGACGAGGACGACCTGAGCCTGGCCGAGGACCTCGTCTCCCGCGCCGCCGTCTGCGTGGACAACGCCCGGCGCTACACCCGCGAGCGGGACGCCGCGCTCGTGCTGCAGCGCAGTCTGCTCCCGCGCAGGCTGCCCGAACAGGACGCCGTCGAGGCGTCCGTGTGCTACCGCCCGGCCGACGAGCTGACCGGTCTGGGCGGCGACTGGTACGACCTCGTCCCGCTGTCCGGAGCCCGCGTCGCGCTCGTCGTCGGCGAGGTGCCCGGGCACGGCATCGACGCCGCCGCGGCCATGGGCCGGCTGCGGACCGCGGTGCGGACCCTGGCCGCGCTGGACCTGCCGCCCGAGGAGGTGCTCGCCCACCTCGACGACCTGGTGGGCCGGCCGGGGCGGGACGACGACGGCGAACCGGAGGCCGGGCCCACGGAGGGCCTGGCCCGGGGGGCCTGCTGCCTGTACGTGGTCTACGACCCGGTGGACGGCCGGTGCGCGGTGTCCGCCGCCGGTCATCCCCCGCCCGCGGTGGTGGCGCCCGACGGCACGGTCACCTTCGTGGAGCTCCCCCGGGGCCCGGCGCTCGGCGCGGGCGGCCCGCCGTTCGAGTCGGTGGAGCTGTCCCTGGCCGAGGGCAGCACGCTCGCCCTGTACACCGACGGCCTTCTGCTGCCCCCCACCAGGGACGGGACCGTCGACACCGACCGGGAGCGGCTGCGGCGCGCCCTGGAGGGGGAGCCGCCCTCGCGGGAGCCGGACTGCCGGGCCGTGGTGGAGAAGCTGGTCCCGACCCGTCCGCACGACGACGTGACCCTGCTGATGGCCCGCACCCGGCGCCTCGCCCCCGGACGAGTGGCGACCTGGGCCCTGCCGGCGGATCCGGCCGTCGTGGCCGAGGCCCGCAGGTCCGCCCTGCGGCAGCTGACCCGCTGGGGGCTGGACGAGCTGGCCTTCACCACCGAGCTGGTCGTCAGCGAACTCGTCACCAACGCCATCCGGCACGCCGGCGGCCCCGTCCGGCTCCGGCTGATCCGCGAGCGCTCACTGGTGTGCGAGGTGTTCGACGGCGGCATGACGACGCCCCACGTGCGGCACCCCCGTGCGACGGACGAGGGCGGACGCGGGCTGCTGCTGGTCTCCCAGATCGCCCGGCGGTGGGGCACCCGTTTCGTTCCCGAGGGGAAGATCATCTGGGCCGAGCAGTCACTGGACGCGCCGGACCTGTGACGCCGGCGGGCGCGGCACCGCGCCCCTCGGGCGCCGCGGCTCCCGCGCCGCGGCGTCGGAACCCCCGGGCGGTCCGGGCCGCTCAGGCGCCCGGGCGTTCCCCGTCGAGGCGGCGCACCCGGTCCACGTTCCGCAGGTCCTCCGCGTCGTCGCTGGGCGCACCGGCGAACCAGGCGTCGAGGATCTCCTTCAGCAGCGGCTCCGACGTCAGCCGCAGGCTGAGCGCCAGCACGTTGGCGTCGTTCCAGCGGCGCGCGCCGTCCGCCGTGACCGCGTCCGTGCACAGGGCGGCCCGGACGCCCGGCACCTTGTTCGCGGCGATCGAGGCGCCCGTGCCGGTCCAGCAGCACACCACCGCCTGGTCCGCCGTCCCGTCGGCGACCTCGCGGGCCGCCGCCTCGGAGCAGACCGCCCACCGCGGGTCGTCCCCGGGGCTCAGGGCACCGTGCGCGCGCACCTCGTGACCGCGCTCGCGCAGCTCGGCGAGGAGGACGCGGGCCACGGGTTCGTCCATGTCGGAGGAGACGGAGATCCGCATGCTCCGGAGCCTACTCGGCCGGACGGCGGCGGGGCACCTCACGGGGGCGTTCCCGGTGCGGTGCGATCCGGTCACGTCCGCCGACCGGGTTGCCGCCGGGCGGTGACCGGCAGCAGGCTGGGGTGGCGGTCCTCCCCGGCCGCGCCGTCCCCCCGCGGGCCCTGCCGCCGACGGGTGGTCAGCCGTCCGGCGCGGCCGCGTCCGGTCGCGTCGGGCAGGGTGCCGGGCGGCTCCGCCCGGACCTGGACCGGCACCCCCACGACGTGCCGGCCGACCTGCTGGAACACGGCGGCCCCGCCCGTCCGCCGGAGTCGAGGAGCGTGCGCTTGTTCTACTACCTTCTCAAGTACGTGCTGCTGGGCCCGCTGCTGAGGCTGCTCTTCCGGCCCCGGACGGAGGGCCTGCGGCACGTGCCGTCGTCCGGCGCCGCCATCATCGCGGGGAACCACCTGTCGTTCTCGGACCACTTCCTGATGCCGGCCGTGCTCAAGCGGCGCATCACCTTCCTCGCGAAGGCCGAGTACTTCACCGGCCCCGGCCTCAAGGGCCGGCTGACGGCCTTCTTCTTCCGCAGCGCGGGGCAGATCCCGGTCGACCGCTCCGGCAAGGAGGCCGGCCGGGCCGCCATCCGGGAGGGCCTCGGAGTGCTCGGCAGGGGTGAACTGCTCGGCATCTACCCGGAGGGCACGCGGTCGCACGACGGCCGCCTCTACAAGGGCAAGGTCGGCGTCGCGGTGATGGCCCTCGAGGCGGGCGTCCCGGTGGTCCCCTGCGCGATGATCGGCACCTTCGAGGCGCAGCCGCCCGGCAGGACCGTCCCCCGCGTCCGCCCCGTGGTCATCCGCTTCGGCGAGCCCCTCGACTTCTCGCGCTACGCCGGCATGGAGGGCGAGAAGGCGGTCCTGCGCGCCGTCACCGACGAGATCATGTACGCCATCCTCACCCTGTCCGAGCAGGAGTACGTCGACCGGTACGCGGCCGTCGTCAAGGCCGAGGAGGCGGCGCGCAGGGCGCAGGACAAGCGCCGGTTCCCGCGCCTGCCGCTGCGCTGACCGTCCCCGGGCGCACCGGCGCCGGGTGACCCGGAGCCCTCCGGCCGCCCGGTGCCCCGGCGAAGGCGGCCGCCGGCCGGGACGGGCAGCGCGCGGCCCCGGTGCCGCGGAGGCCGTCCGGAGAGGGAGTGACCCCGGGCCGCGGGCGGTCCGGGGTCCGGGGCCGCCCTCGGCCGGTTCCCCCTGGAGGTGCACGGCGCAGCCGTCGCGGTCGCCCCGTGCGGCGTTCCGGAGGCGTTCGGCCGTGCCGCGGTCCGGGGCTACGGGCCGTCCGGCCGCCGGTGCTCCGCGGCGATGCCGAACCGCTGCCGTTCGCGGGGAGCGGACGCCGTCTCGCGGACACCGGCGACCGTGCTGATCACCTGCTCCTGCGCGGGCTCCGCGGCCCCTTCGAGTTCTTCGAGCCGTCGCAGGTCGTCGGCGGACACGAGGGCGACGAGGGGCTTCCCGTGCCGGGTCACGACGACGCGTTCCCCGCCGTACACCACCCGGTTGATCAGGTCGGCGAGCTCAGCCCTGGCTTGCGTCACCGGAATCTCGTAGGCCATGGACCCATCATAACTTCATGTACCTCCTGTACATTTTTTACAGAAGCCGCAGCGACAGCGACGCGCGTGCCGGAAACGGCCGCGCCCTGCCACAGGAGGGGTTCACATGACCCGACCGTCCGCCCGTCACGTCCTGCCCGAGTTCACCCGGCGCACGGCGTCCGGGCACCGGACGACGGACCCGTACACCGAGCTGCTCCAGGCCCGGATCGTCCTGCTCGGCACCCGGATCGACGAGGCCTGCGCGAACGACGTGACGGTCCAGCTCCTGCACCTGGAGCACCAGAACCCGGACCGGGACGTCTCGCTCTACATCAACTCCCCGGGCGGCTCGTTCCACGCCATGGCGGCGATCCACGACACGCTGCGCTTCGTCTCCTGCGACGTGGAGACGGTCTGCCTCGGCCGGGCCGAGGGGGCCGCCGCGCTGCTGCTCGCCGCCGGCACCCCGGGCAAGCGGTGTGTCCTGCCGGGCTCCCGCCTGGTGCTCCGTCAGCCCGCCTCGCCCGGCCCGCTGGAGGGCCGGGCGAGCGACCTCGCGGTCCAGGCGGGGGAACTGGCCCGCGTCCGGTCCCGGATGGAGGACATGCTCGTCCGGTACACCGGCCGCACCCCGGAGCAGGTCCGGTCGGACATCGAGCGGGACACGGTCCTCGACGCACGGGCGGCGGTGGACCACGGCCTGGCGGACCGGATCGTGTCCGACCGCGAGGGCTCCCACCCCGCCGCCGGAGCGAGGTGAGCCCCCGGTGCTGCCGGAACTCCCCCCGCTGCCCGCCCTGACCCGGGCGGAGGCCGAGCTGATCGACCGTTACCTCGAGGTCGTCGACCTGCTCGGCCGCATCAACCCCGCCTCGGACGGTGACACCTACCGCGGGCTGCGCGCCGCACAGGCACTGGTCGGCAGGGCCGTCGCGCTGCGCGACGCGCTGACCGTGATGCACCGGCGCGGCGAGACCGAACTGCACTCCGCCACGCTGGCCCGGGCACTGCGGGTCCTGGACGGCGAACGGCGCACGGCCCGGCTCACCCTGCCGCGGTCCCCCGGCAGTTGACCCCGGACCGGTCCGGACGGCCGTCCCCGGCGGCGGCGCGTCCGGACCGGGGCCGGAACGGACCAAACGGCGTACCCCCATCCGGCGGAGATGAACCTGCTGTTCCCGGGCCGCCGAAGTTGCGCAACACGCGCGCCCGACGGGCGGAATGGGGCGCTCCGACGCTGGTCCGGGGCCCTTCGGCACCCTTGACAGCAATCCGAACAGGAGGGTGTCCACCCGAACGGGTGAGTGGTGAGTAACAACACAAATCCCCTGTCCCGTTGGGACTTCGGGCCTGCCGTGGGACAAGATCCGTGACTGACGACAAGACCCCGCCGCCGCGGCGGGGCGATCCGGGCGGACGCCGAGTCCTGCCGCCGCCCGGATGACCGGTCGACAAGGAGTGGATCGGCAGGAGTGGAGGACCCGAGCACGACGGGTCGCCGGAACACCTGTTCCGAGCAGCCCTTGGGGTGAAGCCGCACTCGTGCGGCCGGGCAACTTCGCCAGCCCGAATCCGACAGGTCATCCTTCACAGGCGGCTGACGAAGGGTTGCGCATGACCGCGCTCAATCGTGTCCCGTCTCTCATGGCCCGGGCCGGCACGGCCTCGGCCCTCACCCTGGCCGCCGTGGGCGGCTCGATCGTGGTCCCGGGTGCCGCCTCGGAGGCGGCAGCCGCGACCACGGCCACCAAGGCTCTGAACATCGCCGCTTCCAAGAAGGGATCGCCGTACCGGTGGGGCGCCACCGGACCGTACCGGTTCGACTGCTCCGGGCTCACCCTGTACGCGTTCAAGAAGGCGGGCAAGCAACTGCCGCGCACCGCCGCCCAGCAGTACAACAAGACGCGCCACATCTCCGCCAAGAACCGCAAGGCCGGGGACCTGGTGTTCTTCCACTCGGGCCGCAGCGTCTACCACGTCGGCATCTACGCCGGCGGCGGCAAGATCTGGCACGCCCCGAAGACCGGGGACGTGGTGCGCCTGCAGAAGATCTGGACCAGCAGCGTCTCGTACGGCCGGGTCAACTGACCCGCGGGGGCGGCGGCGTCCCCGACGCGCCGCCGCCCCCGCCGGGCGTGACACGGCCCGGCCCGTCGTCCGTCGCGGTACGGCCGGCACCGCCCCCGTACCGCACGGAACCGGGAGTCCGCGGCAACGGACCGGCCGCGCTTCGCCGGACCGTTCCGGGAACCGCGGGTCACCCGGACAGGCGCGCCCACCCTCTTGGCCTCCCGCTGCCGCTCGCCCCCACCCGCGCTTCGACGCGCCCGCCGCGCTTCGACCCGCCGCCCGCGCCACCACCCCGCTGCCGGCCGTGTTCGCCGCCGCGCCGCTCACCGCGCCCGCCGCGCCGCACCGTTCGCCGTTCCGGCAGGGCACCGAGCCGCACGTCGTGCGGGACCGCTTCCCGGCCGAAGCGGCCCCGACCGTCCGGGCGCGCCGGCGCACCGCCCGCCGTCCCCGCGCCGTGACGGCCCCTACGGCTCCTGCCGGCCCGCCGCCGTGGCCGGTTCCGCGGCGGGTTCCGCGGCGGCGGGCAGGGCCCACGGCAGTTCGACGGAGACGGTCTTGCCCCCCTCACGCGTGGGACGGATCCTGAGCCTCCCCCCGCATTCCGCGGTCAGACAGCGGATGATGACCAGTCCGCGGCCGTTGTCCTGCTGGACGGCGGCGGGCAGTCGCCTGGGGAGACGCGGGTGGCTGTCGGTGACACCGACGTGCAGCCGCCCGTCGCGCCGGAGGACCATGTCCACGGTGAAGGTGGGCGACTGCCCCAGGGTGTGCTGCACGGCGTTGGTGGCGAGTTCGGAGACGATCAGCCGGACGGTGTCGGACACGTCCGCGTCCGCGGGCATGCCCCACTCCGCCAGCACGTCCACCACATGGGCGCGGGCGGCGCGGACCGAGGCGGGATCGCTCGGCAGAGTGATGGATGCTTCCAGGTGGTCTGCCATGGCGATGTCGTCCCTTTCCCACGGGACCGCAGTCCGACACGGAGCGGATGGTTCGAGTACGGTCCCGCACTGGTGCTTCGCCGCCAGAGTGCCATCACCGCACGGCGCGGGACGGCGATCCACCGAGATATGCATATATCTGTCGCCCGAAGCGGTGAACCCTGCGACGGAAGACCGTATCCGGGCGGCCCGGGAGGAGTAGGGAGAGTCCATGCAGCACGGTCCCGCGGTGCGCCGCCGGAAACTGGGTGCCGAACTGCGCACGCTGCGCACTTCGGCGGGGTTCACCAGCGGCGAGGCGGCCCGGCTGGTGGGCTGGCACCAGTCGAAGGTGAGCCGGATCGAGACCGGCACGAGCGGAGCGAAACCGGCCGACGTCCGGTTACTGCTCGACGCCTACGGCGTGACCGATCCGCAGCTGCGGGAACTGCTGCTGGTGCTCTCGGGCTCCGGCGACGGCGACGGCCGGCACCACTGGTGGCACGCCTACCGCGGCGTACTGCCGCCGACCTACCGGGACTTCATCAGCCTGGAGTCCCAGGCGAGCGCGATGCGCACCCTGGAGACCACGGTGGTCCCCGGACTGCTGCAGACGCCGGAGTACGCGCGGGCGGTGACCCGGGCCGCGCTGGAGGGTGCCTCGGAGGAGCGGCTGGACGCCCTGGTGGAGGTGCGTCTGGCCCGGCAGGACGTGCTGCGGGCGGACCCCCCGCTGGAGTTGAGCGCGGTCCTGGACGAGGCGGTGCTGCGCCGGGAGGTCGGGGGCCCCGATGTGATGGCCCGTCAGCTGGAGCAGCTGGTCGAGGCGGCCCGGCTGCCCCAAGTGCGGCTGCAGGTCCTGCCGTTCGCCGCGGGGGCACACATCGGCGTCACCGGCCCTTTCGTTATTTTCTCATTTTCGCGCACTTCTGATCTTGACGTGGTGGTTCTCGACCACTTGACGAGTAGCTTCCATCTGGAGCGGAAAGAAGACCTCCGGGCCTACTCGGAGGCCTTCGAGGCCCTTTCGATCCACGCCCTTTCCCCCGAGGACTCGTTGGACTTCATCGCCGGTGCCGCCACCGGCGCGTAAGGAGGCACGATGACCGCACCGCCTCGGACCCCCCGCTCCGCTCCCGACCTGCACGGTGTGCGGTGGCTGCGCAGCAGCTACAGCACGGGCGCGAACAACTGCGTCGAGACGGCCCGGCCGGCCTCCGGCCCCCGGGCCGGACTGCTCGCCGTGCGCGACTCCAAGACCCCGGCCGGGCCCGTGCTGCTCTTCTCCCCCGGGAGTTGGACGGAGTTCGTGACCGCCGTCCGCTGACCGCCGGACGGCCGGCCGGACCGGACGGAACCCGGCCGATCCGGCCGACCCGACTCGTCACCCGGCCGACCGGCGATCCGACCGATCACCCTCCCACCGGGCGACGCACGGCCGTGCCACGCCGACTCATGGCCGCGTTGCGCCGATCACCCGTACAGCGCGTTCGATCTCCGCCCCGGACAGGTCCGCGCGGGCGGTCAGTCTGAGCCGTGAGATGCCGTCGGGCACGGAAGGAGGACGGAAGCAGCCCACGGACAGACCGGCCGCCCGGCAGTCGGCCGCCCACCGCACGGCCTGCTCCGGGGAGGGAGCGCGCACGGAGACGACCGCGGCGTGCGGCCGGACCGCCTCCAGGCCCGCGGCCGTCAGCCGGGCGTGCAGCTCGCGCGCCACCTCGCCCGCCCGGGCCGCGCGCCCGGGTTCGCGGCGCAGCAGCCGGAGCGCCGCGAGGGCCGCCCCCGCCGCCGCGGGGGCCAGCCCCGTGTCGAAGATGAACGTCCGTGCCGCGTTGACCAGGTGCTCGATCACCCGGGCCGGTCCGAGCACCGCCCCGCCCTGGCTGCCGAGCGACTTGGACAGCGTGACCGTCACGACGACGTCGTCGGCGCCCGCGAGTCCCGCCGCGTGCGGGGCACCCCGGCCGCCGTCGCCCAGCACGCCGAGGCCGTGGGCGTCGTCGAGCACCAGACCCGCGCCGTGCTCCCGGCACGCCTCGGCCAGCGCGGCGAGCGGGGCGGCGTCGCCGTCCACCGAGAACACCGTGTCGGACACCGCCACGGCGGGTCCGTCGTGCGCCCTCAGCGCCTTGCGCACCGCGTCGGGGTCGGCGTGCGCGGCGACCTGCGCCGTACCGCGGGCCAGTCGGCAGCCGTCGATGAGCGAGGCGTGGTTGCCCGCGTCGGAGACGATCAGGGAGCCGTGCGGGGCCAGCGCGGTGACCGCGGCGAGGTTAGCCGCGTAGCCGGAGGAGAAGACCAGGGCCGCCTCGAAGCCGCAGAAACCGGCCAGTTCGCGTTCCAGCTCGGCGTGGAGCTCGGTGGTGCCGGTGACGAGCCGTGAGCCGGTCGCGCCGCCGCCCCAGGTCCGCGCGGCCCGTGCCGCGCCCTCGGTGACCTCGGGGTGACGGGCCAGGCCCAGGTAGTCGTTGCTCGCCAGGTCGAGGAGGGGCGCGCCGGCCGCCCGCGGGCGCAGGGTCCGCACCAGTCCGGCGCGCCGGCGCAGCTCCGCCTGTTCGTCGAGCCAGCCGAACGCCATGGGTCCTCCGTGCTTCCGCGGTCGGTGCACCGACCCTAGCGGGACGGCCGCGGGGCCACGGTGTGGCCATGCCCACACCTCGAAGCGCCACTGTTGTACGAACCTTCCTTGGCCCGGCGGGCCGAGTAGGACAGGATCGTCTCCCATGGACCTGCTGAACACGCTGGTGGACAAGGGGCTGCGGCGCGAGACGCCGACCCGCGGGGAAGCACTGGCCGTCCTCGCGACGTCCGACGACGACCTGCTCGACGTGGTGGCCGCGGCCGGGAAGGTGCGGCGGCACTGGTTCGGCCGCCGGGTGAAACTCAACTACCTGGTCAACCTCAAGTCCGGCCTGTGCCCGGAGGACTGCTCCTACTGTTCCCAGCGGCTGGGCTCCAAGGCCGACATCCTCAAGTACACCTGGCTCAAGCCGGACGAGGCGTCGAAGGCCGCCGCCGCCGGACTGGCGGGCGGCGCGAAGCGGGTGTGCCTGGTGGCCAGCGGGCGCGGTCCGACCGACCGCGACGTGGACCGGGTGTCCGACACCATCAAGGCGATCAAGGAGCAGCACGAGGGCGTCGAGGTGTGCGCCTGTCTCGGGCTGCTCTCCGACGGCCAGGCGGAGCGGCTGCGCGAGGCGGGCGCGGACGCCTACAACCACAACCTCAACACCTCCGAGTCCACCTACGGGGATATCACCACCACGCACACCTACGCCGACCGCGTGGACACCGTGCGGAGGGCGCACGCGGCGGGCCTGTCCGCCTGCTCCGGGCTGATCGCCGGCATGGGCGAGAGCGACGAGGACCTGGTCGACGTGGTCTTCGCGCTGCGCGAGCTGGACCCGGACTCGGTCCCGGTCAACTTCCTGATCCCGTTCGAGGGCACCCCGCTCGCCGAGGAGTGGCACCTCACCCCGCAGCGGTGCCTGCGCATCCTGGCGATGGTGCGGTTCGTCTGCCCGGACGTCGAGGTGCGGATCGCGGGCGGCCGTGAGGTGCACCTGCGCACGATGCAGCCGCTCGCGCTCCACCTGGCCAACTCGATCTTCCTCGGCGACTACCTCACCAGTGAGGGCCAGGCGGGCAGGGCCGACCTGGAGATGATCGCCGACGCCGGGTTCGAGGTGGAGGGGACCGACCGGGTGACCCTGCCGGAACACCGCGCGGGCGGTGGGTGCGGCACGCACGAGGACGGCGGCCGCGGCGCGCACGAAGGCGGTGGCTGCGGGTCGCACGAGGGCGCCGGGGTGTGCGGTGCGGCGCCGGCGGGCGCGGGCTCCTGCGCGGGTGCGGCCGAGGAGACCGCGCGCCGGACCGAGGAGCCGCGCACCGACCTGGTCGCCGTCCGCCGCCGGGGCGCCGGAACGGATCTCGCGCCCAATGCCTGAGCTCTCCGTCGCCGAACTGCTGGAGCTCGACCGGCGGCACGTCTGGCATCCGTACGGGCCCATGCCGGGCCGCCGGGAACCGCTCGTCGTGGAGTCGGCGAGCGGGGTGCGGCTGCGGCTCGCCGACGGCTCGGGCGAGCTGGTCGACGCGATGGCGTCCTGGTGGTCGGCGATCCACGGCTACAACCACCCGGTGCTGAACGAGGCCGCCCGCGACCAGCTCGGCCGGATGAGCCACGTAATGTTCGGCGGGCTCACCCACGAGCCCGCCGTCCGGCTGGCGAAGCTCCTCGTCGACGTGTCGCCCGACGGCCTGGAGCACGTCTTCCTCGCCGACTCGGGATCGGTGTCGGTCGAGGTCGCGGTCAAGATGTGCCTGCAGTACTGGCGTTCGCTGGGCCGGCCGGGGAAACGGCGGCTGCTGACCTGGCGGGGCGGGTACCACGGCGACACCTGGCAGCCGATGTCCGTGTGCGACCCCGAGGGCGGGATGCACGAGCTGTGGACCGGGGTGCTGCCGCGCCAGGTGTTCGCCGACGCCCCGCCCGCCCTGTACGAGGAGGCCTACGCCGACCACCTGCGGGAGACGATCGAGCGGCACGCCGGGGAGCTGGCCGCGGTGATCGTGGAGCCGGTGGTGCAGGGCGCGGGCGGGATGCGGTTCCACTCCCCCGCGTACCTGCGGGTGCTGCGCGAGGCGTGCGACGCGCACGACGTGCTGCTGGTGTTCGACGAGATCGCGACCGGGTTCGGGCGCACGGGCGCCCTGTTCGCGGCGGAGCACGCGTCGGTGACGCCGGACGTGATGTGCGTGGGCAAGGCGCTGACCGGCGGTTACCTGACCATGGCGGCGACGCTGTGCACCGCGCGGGTGGCGCGGGGCATCGCGCGCGGCGAGGTGCCGGTGCTGGCGCACGGTCCGACGTTCATGGGCAATCCGCTGGCGGCGGCCGTGGCCTGCGCCTCCGTCGAACTGCTGCTCGGGCAGGACTGGGCCGCGGAGGTCAAGCGCATCGAGGCGGGCCTGCGGGACGGGCTGGCTCCGGCGGCGGAGCTGCCGGGGGTCCGGGACGTGCGGGTGCTGGGCGCCGTCGGCGTCGTGCAGCTCGACCGCGCCGTGGACCTGGACGCGGCCACCCGGGCCGCGGTGCGCGAGGGGGTGTGGCTGCGGCCGTTCCGGGACCTGATCTACACCATGCCGCCGTACGTCACGGGCGACGCGGACGTGGCGCTGATCGCGCGAGCGGTGTGTGCGGCCGCGGAGGAGGGATGACATGCCGGTACTGGTGATCACGGGCACGGGCACCGAGGTCGGCAAGACGGTGGTGACGGCCGCGGTCGCGGCGACGGCGCTGTCGGCCGGCCGGTCGGTGGCCGTGCTGAAGGCGGCCCAGACGGGCGTGGGCCCCGGCGAGCCCGGGGACGCCGAGGAGGTCGCCCGGCTCGCCGGCGCCGTGACGGCGGGCGAGATCGCCCGCTACCCGGATCCGCTGGCGCCGGCCACGGCCGCCCGCCGGGCCGGCCGGGCGCCGGTGCACCCGCACGACATCGCCGAGCGGGCCGCCAAACTGGCCACCGAGCACGATCTGGTGCTGGTGGAGGGCGCGGGAGGGCTGCTCGTGCGGTTCGACCCGGCCGGCGGGACGCTGGCGGACGCGGCGGGGCTGCTGGCGGCCCCGGTGCTGGTGGTGACGTCGGCGGGCCTCGGCACCCTCAACGCCACCGAGCTGACGGCCCGTGAGCTGCGCGGGCGCGGTCTCGACCTGGCGGGCCTGGTGATCGGCAGCTGGCCCGCGGAGCCCGATCTGGCCTCCCGCTGCAACCTGCTGGACCTGCCGGACGTGACCGGGGCGCCGCTGCTGGGCGCGGTGCCGGCCGGGTCGGCGGCCCTCTCCCCCGCCGCCTTCCGGGCCGCGGCACCGCGCCTGCTGGCGCCCCGGCTGGACGGGACGTGGGACGCGGAGGCGTTCCTGGTGCGGGAAGCACCCTGACGGCGGCGGGGACGCGGGCGGTCCCCGCGGGGGAGAATCGTGGTGAGGACCCTCCCGGGGAGGCCCCGTGTCCCCCCGGGGCCCCGGCCTCGCCCCCGTGAGCAGGGAGGTACCCGCATGTCCGCCGGCTCCGCGAAAGTGGTGCGGGATCCCGTGCACCACCCGCTGTTCGCCCGTTGCTACGCCCGGGCCAGTGCCGCCGCCGAGACCCGCATGGGCCTGGCCGGGATGCGCCGGCGCCTGCTCGGCGGGCTGTCCGGGCGGGTGATCGAGGTGGGCGCGGGCAACGGCCTGAACTTCGCGCACTACCCGGGCGCCGTCTCGGAGGTCGTCGCCGTCGAACCGGAGCGGATGCTGCGCGGGCGGGCCGTCGAGGCCGCCCTGCGCGCCCGGGTGCCGGTGGACGTGGCGCCGGGCGTGGCGGAGGCGCTGCCGGTCAGGAGCGAGGCGTTCGACGCGGCGGTGGTCTGCCTGGTGCTGTGCAGCGTGCGGGACGTGCCGCGGGCGCTCGCCGAGCTCAGGCGGGTGCTGCGGCCGGGCGGCGAACTGCGCTTCTTCGAGCACGGCCGGGGCGGCGGCCGGGTCATGACCCTCACCCAGCGCGCGCTGGACCGGACGGTGTGGCCGCCGCTGGCCGGCGGGTGCCATCTGGCCCGGGACCCGGTCGGCGCGCTGCGGGAGGCGGGGTTCGAACTCGGCCCCTACCGGCGGACGCTGCTGCCCGAGAACGGTCCGAAGCTGCCCCCGTCCTACTGCGTCACCGGCGTCGCGTGGCGCCCCGGGGCCGACGCGGCGGACGCCGGGCGCTGAGTCACCCGTGCCGGCGGCGGGACGCGGACCGGCGGCCGGAGGAGGGCGGCGGGCACGGGCGGGCGGGCCGTCGTGGGCGGGCCGTCGTGGGCGGGGGCGCGGGAGCCCGGCCGGAGACCGGGTCGCCGGCGCGCCCGGGGCCGGGGCCGGCTGCGGCACGGGCCCGTCCGGCTCTTCGCCGCAGACGGCCGCCCCCGCGGGAGCCGTCGCGCACCCGCGGTCCGCATCGTGGAATTCCGCGTCGCCGGCGCCCCCGCGTGCTGTGATCACCCCATGACCGAGCTGCGCGTACGGGCCGCCGCGCCCGAGGACCTCGACACCGTGCTGGCCTTCTGGAAGGTGGCCGCGGAGGGCACGAGCATCAGCGACGACCGGGCCGGCGTCGAACGGCTGGTCGCCCGCGACCCCGAGGCGTTGATCCTCGCCGAGGCCGGCGGGGAGACGGTCGGCACGGTGATCGCCGGCTTCGACGGCTGGCGCTGCCATCTGTACCGGCTGGCGGTGCACCCGGACCACCGGCGCCGGGGGATCGCCTCCGCCCTGCTGGCCGCCGCGGAGGAGCGGTTCGTACGGCTCGGCGGGCGGCGCGCGGACGCGATGGTGCTCCGGCGCAACGAGACCGCGCACCGCGCCTGGGGCGCCGCGGGGTACGCGCCGGAGGAACAGTGGCGCCGCTGGGTGAAGCCGCTCACCGGGTGATCCGCGGCCCGGCGGCACTTCTTGGGCGATTCTTTACCCCCGCCGGGCCACTCGGTGCTCCATGAGAGGTTGTGCGCGCCCGCCCCTGTGCGGGCCCCCCGGTCCGCGACACCGCGCGTCCGTCCCCCTCCTGTCCGACCATGGGAGGGGGTGACCCGATGACCGAAGTACTCCTCCTGCTGGTGGCGATCCTGCTCTCCCTCGCCTGCGGTGCCTTCGTCGCGGCCGAGTTCTCCCTCACCACGGTCGAGCGCGGCGAGCTGGAGCGCGCCGCCGAGCGCGGCGAGCGCGGGGCTCCGGGTGCGCTCGAAGCCGTACGGAACCTGACCTTCCAGCTCTCCGGGGCGCAGCTCGGCATCACGGTCACCAACCTGGTGGTCGGCATGCTCGCCGAACCGTCGATCGCGGCACTGATCGCGGGCCCGCTGGAGGGGGTCGGCGTCTCCGGCCCCGCGGCGCGCTCCCTCTCGCTGGTGATCGGCACGGCCCTGTCGACCGTGTTCCTGATGGTGGTCGGCGAGCTGGTGCCCAAGAACTGGGCGATCTCGTCGCCGCTGGCCGTCGCCAAGCGGGTGGGCAACGCGCAGCGCTGGTTCAGCGCCGTCTTCCGGCCGTTCATCACCCACCTGAACGGCACGGCCAACCGCATCGTGCGCCGCATCGGTCTGGAGCCCGCCGAGGAACTGGCGTCCGCACGCAGCCCCCAGGAGCTCGCGGCGCTGGCCCGGCACTCCGCGAAGGAGGGCGCGCTGGAGCCGGACACCGCCGAACTGTTCGTCCGCACGCTGAACCTCGCCGACCTCACGGCGGAGAACGTGATGACCCCGCGCGTCCAGGTCGTCGCCCTGGAGGTCCGGGCGACCTGCGAGGACGTGGCGAACGTGACCCGGGCGACCGGGCTGTCGCGGTTCCCCGTCTACCGCGACACCCTCGACTCGGTGGTCGGGACCGCGCACGTCAAGGACGTGCTGGCGGTGCCCGCGGAACGCCGGGCGCGGGTCCCGGTCTCCGAGATGATGCGCGAACCGCTCCTGGTGCCCGGGTCGCTCACCGTCGACCGGTTGCTGGACCGGCTGTCCGGGCGGCGCACCATGGCCGTGGTGATCGACGAGTACGGCGGCACGGCCGGCGTGGCCACGCTGGAGGACATCGTCGAGGAGGTCGTCGGCGAGGTCCGCGACGAGCACGATCCGCACGAGACTCCCGACCTCGTCCGGACGGGCACCGACGAGGACGGCCGCCCGCTCTTCTCCGCCGACGGCTCCGCCCGCCTGGACCAGCTCGCCCGGGTCGGCCTGCGCGCGCCGGAGGGGCCCTACGAGACCCTCGCCGGGCTCGTGGCGACCGTGCTCGGCCGCATCCCGGCCGCCGGCGACCTCCTCCGGGTCGCCGGCTGGCGGCTGGAGGTCCAGGACGCCACCGGTCACCGCGCGGCACGCGTCCTGCTGCACGCCCCTCCCGGGGACCGGCACTTCGCCGACCCGGGGGCGGACGGGGCGGCGCCCGCGGCGACGCGCACCCGGCCGGACGGGACGGCCGGCGGAACGACGGACGGGACGGCGGACGGGGAGGGGGCGCGGCGATGATCGTCGTGCAGTTGCTGATCGGCCTGGCGACCCTCGTCGCCAACGCCTTCTTCGTGGGCGCGGAGTTCGCGCTGATCTCGGTCCGCCGCAGCCAGGTCGAGCCGTACGCCGATCAGGGGGACCGGCGTGCCAGGAGCGTGCTGTGGGGGCTGGAGCACGTGTCCGCGCTGATGGCGGCCGCGCAGCTCGGCATCACCCTGTGCACCCTGGTCCTCGGCGTCGTCGCCGAGCCGGCCATCGCGCACCTGCTGGAACCGGTGTTCCACGCGGTGGGCGTCCCCCCGGGGGCGGGGCACGCGGTGTCCTTCGTGATCGCGCTGGCGCTCGCGACGTACCTGCACATGCTGCTCGGCGAGATGGTGCCGAAGAACGTCGCGCTCGCCGAGCCGGTGCGCAGCGCGCTGCTGCTGGGCCCGCCCCTGGTGGCGCTGTCCCGGGCGCTGCGTCCGGTGATCTTCACGGTCAACGCCTTCGCCAACGCCCTGCTGAGGCTGTTGCGGGTCGAGGCGCGCAACGAGGTCACCGCGTCCTTCTCGGACGCCGAGCTGGCCCAGTTCGTGAAGGACTCCGGCGAGGCCGGCCTGATCGACGACCGCGCGCGGGAGCGCCTGCACGACGCGCTGGAGCTGGGCCGCCGTCCGGTGCGGGACGTGGTGCTGCCCCTGGAGCGCCTGGTCTACGCACACGTGGGGATCACGCCCGAGCAGGTGGAGGAGCTGTCGGTCCGGTCCGGGTTCTCCCGCTTCCCCGTGGTGGACGAGGGGCGGCGGATCGTCGGCTACCTCCACGTGAAGGACGCCCTGGACGCCTCCTCGCGGAATCTGCCGTTCCGGACGCGGGACATGCGGCCCGTCGCACGGGTGCGGGAGAGCACGCCGCTGGACGACGTCCTGACGGCGATGCGGGGCAGCCGGACGCACCTGGCGGCCGTGCTCGGGGCGGACGGGCGGCTGGCCGGGCTGGTCACGATGGAGGACGTCCTGCGGGAGCTGTTCGGGCAGCGCGCCTGAGGGATCCGGGCGGAGGGGAAGCCGACCGACCGGCGGGTATGTGCACGGGATAGCATTCCTGTCGCCATGCAGACGAACCCCACCCACACCAGCCTGGTCGCGGTCGGCGACTCCTTCACCGAGGGCATGTCGGACCTCCTGCCCGACGGGACCTACCGGGGCTGGGCGGACCTCCTGGCCGCCCGGATGGCGGCCGTCACACCCGGTTTCCGCTACGCCAATCTCGCGGTGCGCGGCAAGCTGATCCAACAGATCGTCGACGAGCAGGTGGACGCGGCGGCGGCCATGAGCCCCGACGTGATCACCCTGGTCGGCGGGCTCAACGACACCCTGCGGCCCAAGTGCGACATGGGCCGGGTACGGGACCTGCTGACCGAGGCCGTGGAGCGGCTCGCCCCCAACTGCAAGCAGCTGGTGCTGATGCGCAGCCCGGGCCGCCAGGGCCCGGTCCTGGAGCGCTTCCGGCCGCGCATGGAGGCCCTGTTCGCCTGTGTCGACGACCTCGCCGAACGGCACGGCGCGCTGGTCGTCGACCTGTACGGGGCGCCCTCGCTCGCCGACCCCCGGCTGTGGGACGTGGACCGGCTGCACCTGACCGCGGAGGGCCACCGCAGGGTGGCGGAGGCGGTGTGGCAGACGCTCGGCTACCCGCCCGAGGACCCCGAGTGGCACCTGCCCCCGGAGGCGACGCTGCCGCCGCGCTGGGCGGCCCGGCGGATCGAGGACGTCCGGTTCGCCCGGCAGCACCTGCTGCCGTGGATCGGCCGCCGGCTCACCGGCCGCTCCTCGGGCGACGGCCGGCCGCCCAAGCGGCCCGAACTGCTGCCGTACGGGGACCGGTAGCGGTCCCGGTTCCCGGCCGGGCCGCCTGGAGCTTCCGACGAACCACCCGGTGGCGCCGGCCTGCACGAACCGCCAGTAGACTCCGTACACGTGACTGCTGCGCCCGCCAAGCCCCGTATCCCGAACGTCCTCGCCGGACGCTACGCCTCCGCCGAGCTCGCCACGCTCTGGTCCCCCGAGCAGAAGGTGAGGCTGGAGCGCCGGCTCTGGCTCGCCGTGCTGCAGGCCCAGAAGGACCTCGGGATCGAGGTGCCGGACGCGGCGATCGCCGACTACGAGCGGGTCCTCGACCAGGTCGACCTGGCCTCGATCGCCGAGCGCGAGAAGGTCACGCGGCACGACGTGAAGGCGCGGATCGAGGAGTTCAACGACCTCGCCGGGCACGAGCACGTGCACAAGGGGATGACCTCGCGCGACCTCACCGAGAACGTCGAGCAGCTGCAGATCCGGCTCTCGCTGGAGCTGGTGCGCGACCGCACCGTGGCCGTGCTGGCCCGGCTGGGGAAGCTGGCCGGCGAGTACGGCGAACTGGTCGTGGCCGGACGCTCGCACAACGTGGCCGCGCAGGCCACCACCCTCGGCAAGCGGTTCGCCACCGCCGCCGACGAACTGCTCGTCGCGTACGGCCGGGTGGAGGAGCTGCTGGGCCGCTACCCGCTGCGCGGCATCAAGGGCCCGGTGGGGACGGCGCAGGACATGCTGGACCTGCTGGGCGGGGACGCGGCGAAGCTGGCGGAGCTGGAGCGGCGGATCGCCGGGCACCTGGGCTTCTCGCAGGCGTTCACGAGCGTCGGCCAGGTCTACCCGCGCTCCCTGGACTACGAGGTCGTCACCGCGCTGGTGCAGCTGGCCGCCGCGCCGTCGTCGCTGGCGAGGACGATCCGGCTGATGGCCGGGCACGAGCTGGTCACCGAGGGCTTCAAGCCGGGCCAGGTCGGGTCCTCCGCGATGCCGCACAAGATGAACACCCGCTCCTGCGAGCGCGTCAACGGCCTGATGGTGGTCCTGCGCGGCTACGCGTCGATGACGGGCGAGCTGGCGGGCGACCAGTGGAACGAGGGCGACGTGTCCTGCTCGGTGGTGCGCCGGGTCGCGCTGCCGGACGCGTTCTTCGCGCTCGACGGCCTGCTGGAGACGTTCCTGACGGTGCTCGACGAGTTCGGCGCCTTCCCGGCGGTCGTGGCCCGGGAGCTGGACCGCTACCTGCCGTTCCTGGCCACCACCAAGGTGCTGATGGGCGCGGTGCGCGCGGGGGTCGGCCGCGAGGTCGCGCACGAGGCGATCAAGGAGAACGCCGTCGCCACGGCCCTGGCGATGCGCGAGCGGGGCGCCGAGCGCAACGACCTCCTCGACAAGCTCGCCGCCGACGAGCGGCTGCCGCTCGGCCGGGACGAGCTCCAGGCGCTGATGGCGGACAAGCTGTCCTTCACGGGCGCGGCGGGCGACCAGGTCGCCGCCGTCGTCGGCCGCGTCGACGAGATCGTGAAGCAGCACCCGGAGGCCGCCGGTTACACGCCGGGGGCGATCCTCTGAGGCGCTTCACCCAGGAGGAACTGGAGGCCGCCCGCGACCGTCTGGTGCCGGACGTGGTCGCGGACGGCCTGCACGTGCTGTTCTGCGGCATCAACCCGGGCCTGATGACGGCCGCGACGGGCCACCACTTCGCCCGCCCCGGCAACCGCTTCTGGCCGGCGCTGCACCGCTCCGGCTTCACCCCGAGGCCGCTGAAGCCGGCGGAGCAGGAGGAACTGCTGTCCCACGGGCTCGGCATCACCAACGTGGTGGCGCGGGCGACCGCGCGGGCCGATGAGCTGAGCGCCGAGGAGTACCGGGAGGGCGGACGGCTGCTCGCCCTGAAGGTGGCCCGGCTCCGCCCGCGGTGGCTGGCGGTCCTGGGGGTCACCGCGTACCGGACCGCGTTCGACGACCGCGGGGCGAAGGTGGGACCCCAGGAGCGGACGATCGGCGGCACGCGGGTGTGGGTGCTGCCCAACCCCAGCGGGCTGAACGCGCACTGGACGCCAGCGGCCCTGGCCGAGGAGTTCGCACGGCTGCGGGAGGCCGCGGAGCGGTAGGCGCCGGACCGTGCGCGCGGGCGGCGCGCCGGGCCCGCGGCCCGAGCGCCCTCCCCTCTCCGCCGATCCCGGCGGGCCGTGCGCGGGGTTCAGGAGCCGTGCGCGGGCTTCGGGGACCACTCGCGGGGTCTCCGAGGACCGTCCGCGGGGTCCGAGGGCCGTCCGCGGGATCCGGGAGCCGGCGCCTCGCAGGCCGCGGCCGGTCCCCGGCACCGTCGCGCGGCGGCCCGGCCCCCGCAGCCGGCGTCCGGCTCCCGGTCAGGCGTCCCGGCGGCGCAGGCTCCACGCACCCGCCAGCAGCGCGGCGGCCGTCCACAGCGCGGTCACCGCGAGCCCCGACCAGGGACCCAGCGGGCCCTCGTGGGTCCGCTGGAGGACCAGCTGTCCGGCCCGGTCGGGCAGGAAGTCGACGACGGGGCCGGCCGCGTCGCCGATCACGAAGGACACGACGACGATGAACGGGATCAGCACGGACAGCGTGGCCACGCCGCTGCGCAGCAGCGTCGTGAGGCCCGCGGCGAACAGCGCCATCAGCATGAGGTAGACGCCGCAGCCCACGACCCCGCGCACCTGCTCGCCCCCGGTGAGGCCGTCCGCCAGGGAACCCAGCCCCGTGCGGGCCGCGAGGAGCGCGGCGAGGGCGGTCAGCAGCCCGGCGACGAACGCCGGTACGGCGATCGCCACCACCTTGGCGGCGAACCAGTGGCCGCGCCGCGGGACCGCCGCCAGCGAGACCCGCAGGGCGCCGCCCTGGAACTCCGACGACACGGCCATGGTGCCGAAGGAGATCGCGGCGATCTGGCCCAGCATGACGCCGGACAGGGAGATGTACAGCGGGTCGAAGTCGTCCGGCGTCTTTGAGACGCCGGCGAGCGCGGAGAACGCCGTGGTCACGGCGAACAGCGCCAGGAGGGTTCCGGGGAGCGCGCGGAGCGTGCGGATCTTCAGCCACTCGGACCGGAGGACGGGGGCGAACTGCATGGTCAGGCCTCCTGGCGCTGTGCGGCGAACTCGGTCTCGGCCGCGGTCAGGTCCAGATAGGCCTGTTCCAGCGTGCCCTCGTCCGCCGCGAGTTCGAGGATCGGCACCCCCGCGGCGGAGGCGAGGCGTCCGATGTCGTCCACCCGCGCGTCCGGCACGGTCCAGTGCCCGTCCGGGTGCTCCACCATGGCGTGGCCCTCCCGGGCGAGCGCCTCCTTGAGGGCGGTGGGGTCGCAGGTGCGGACGCGGACGGCGGGCCGCACGCGTGCGCGGATGAACTCCCGCACCGGGGTGTCGGCCAGCAGCCGGCCCCGTCCGAGGACGACGAGGTGGTCGGCGAAGGAGGCGGTCTCGTTCATCAGGTGGCTGGAGACCAGGACGGTCCGTCCCTCGTCCGCGAGGCGGCGCAGCAGGGTGCGGATCCACACGATGCCCTCCGGGTCCAGGCCGTTGGAGGGCTCGTCGAGCACGACCACCTCCGGGTCGCCGAGCAGCGCGGCGGCGATGCCCAGCCGCTGGCGCATGCCCAGGGAGTACGTCCGCACCCGGCGGCGGCCCGCCGCGCCCAGGCCGGTCTCCTCCAGCACCTCGTCGACCCGGCGGTCCGGGAGGCGGTTGCTCGCCGCCAGGACGCGCAGGTGGTCGCGGCCGGTGCGGGAGCCGTGCGCGGCCTGCGCGTCGAGCAGGGCGCCGACCCGGCGCAGGGGCTCGGGGAGGGTGGCGTAGGCACGTCCGCCGACGGTGGCGGAGCCGGAGGTCGGGCGGTCGAGGCCGAGCACCAGGCGCAGGGTGGTGGACTTGCCGGCGCCGTTGGGGCCGAGGAAGCCGGTGACCCGGCCGGGCAGGACGCGGAAGGTGAGGTCGTCGACGGCCCGCCGGGTGCCGTACTCCTTGGTGAGGTTCTGGACGTCGATGCTGGTCATGGGCACCAGCGTGGCCGCGGACCGGGAGCCGGCACCTCCCCCGGGCGGGGAGAGACTCTCCCCCGTGCGGGGGAGGCCGGGCGCCGGCGGCGGCTGACAGGATGACGCGATGACCACCGTCCTGCGTCCGCTCCTGCGCGGGGTGACGTACACCCGCATCCTGCACCTGTGGGTGACCGCGCTGCCGTTCAGCATCTGGATCTTCATCTACCCGGCGGTACCGTGGGCGCCCCTGCTCGTGCTGATCCCGCTGGGGCTGGTCCCGGCGGTGCGCAGGGGCGAGGGGATACAGGCCCGGCTGCTGCTGGCGGGTGACGAGCGGGGGGCGGAGTTCTCCGAGGAGCCGTCGGCGACCTGGCGGGACCGGTGGCGGACCGTGCTGTGGCTGGCGGCACGGGTGGGGCTGGCGATGGTGACGGGGGTCCTCACCACCTGGCTGCCGCTCCTGGCCTACGGCTCGGGCGAGATGGCCGCGGGACACGCGCCGGGGGGCATCCCCCTGCTGGAGGACGCGTCGCCGCACTGGGCCTACGCGCTGCTGATCCCGGTCTTCCTGGTCCTGCTGTACGGGGTGGTGGTGGGGCTCGGGGAACTGGTCACCGCCGTCGCGCGCCGTCTGCTCGGCCCCTCCCCCGCCGAGCGCCTGGCCGCCCTGGAGGTCCGGACCGAACAGCTCCTGGAGCGCACCCGCATCGCGCGCGAGCTGCACGACTCCATCGGCCACGCCCTGACGGTCGCCGTCGTGCAGGCCGGCGCCGCGCGGACGGCGGGCGACCCCGCCTTCACCGACCGGGCGCTGGCCGCCGTCGAGGAGACCGGCCGGGCCGCCCTGGAGGACCTGGAGCGGGTCCTCGGCGTCCTGCGCGAGGCGCAGCAACCCGTGAGCAGTCGGCCCACGCTGGCGGACGCGGACCGCCTGCTGGAGTCCGCCCGGGCCTCCGGGACGAAGGTCGACTCCGAGGTGACCGGCCCGGTGGGCGCCGTGCCCGGCCCGGTCTCCCGCGAGGGCTACCGCATCCTCCAGGAGGCGCTGACCAACGCGCTGCGGCACGCGGGGCCGGTCCCCGTGCGGGTCCGGATCCGCGTCGCCGACGCCACCCTGCTCCTGGAGGTCCGCAACCCGCTGCCCGGGGAGGTGCCCGGCCCCGGGCGCGGCAGCGGGCTGCGCGGCATACGGGAGCGCGCCGCGCTCCTCGGGGGCCGCGCGCGGACCGGACCGGACGGGGGCGACTGGGCGGTGCGGGTCGAACTGCCGCTGACCGGGGCCGAGATGGGTTGATCTAGGCTGGCCGGATGCCGGTCACCGTCCTGCTCGTCGACGACGAGCCCCTCGTGCGCGCGGGGTTGCGCGCCGTTCTGGAAGCGCAGCCCGACATCGAGGTGGTCGGGGAGGCGGCCGACGGGGCGGCGGTGATCCCGCTGGTGCGGAAGCTGCGGCCGGACGTGGTCGCCATGGACGTGCGCATGCCGCTGCTGGACGGGATCGAGGCCACGCGCGCGCTGCTGCGGACGGTCGGGGAGCCGCCGAAGATCCTCGTGGTGACGACGTTCGAGAACGACGAGTACGTGTACGAGGCGCTGCGCGCCGGGGCCGACGGGTTCCTGCTGAAGCGGGCGCGGCCGGCGGAGATCGTGCACGCGGTGCGGCTGGTCGCCGAGGGCGAGTCGCTGCTGTTCCCCGCCTCGGTGCGCCGGCTCGCGGCCGAGTACGGCGACGAGGGCGGCAACCGCGCGGCGCGGGACGTGCTGGAGCGGGCGCGGCTGACCGAGCGCGAGGCGGAGGTGCTGCGGCTGATGGCCCGGGGGCTGTCGAACGCGGAGATCGCCGCCCGGCTGGTGGTGGGCACGGAGACGGTGAAGTCGCACGTGAGCGCCGTGCTGGCGAAGCTCGGGGCGCGCGACCGCACACAGGCGGTGATCGCGGCGTACGAGTCGGGGTTCGTGGCGCCGGGATGAGCCGCGCCGCGGGGCGGAGCACGGGGGTCCCGCCCGGAGGTCGCCGGGGCGCGCCGTGCCGAGTACCATCCGGCCCACACGCGCACGAGCTGGGAGGACGGACGGTGGCTCGGCTGACCGGCGGGGACCCCTCGCTGCTGCGGAGGATCAACTCCGCGGTGGTGCTGCACGCGTTGCGGGCCGCGGACTGCGCGACGCTGACCGAGATCACCCGGGTGACGGGCCTGTCCCGGCCGACCGTCGAGGGTGTCGTGGAAGGGCTCATCGAGGCGGGCCTCGTCGTCGAGAAGGCGGCCGAGGAGGGGGCCGCGCGGCGGCAGGGGCGGCCGGCGCGGCGGTTCCGGTTCCGCGCGGAGGCCGGGCACCTGCTGGGCCTGGAGATCGGCGCGCACCGGGTGGCCGCGCTGCTGGCCGACCTGGACGGCCGGGTGATCGGCGCCCAGTCCAAGGACGTCGACGAGACGGTGGAGGCCGACGAGCGGCTGGAGCGACTGCGCGCCACCGTCGCCGAGTTGTTGCGCCGGGCCGGTGTCGCGCGCGGCTCCCTGCGGGCCGTGGGCGTGGGCACGCCGGGGATCGTCGAGGCCGACGGGAGGGTGCGGCTGAGCACGGCGCTGCCCGGATGGACGGGGCTGGGCCTCGGGGAGCGCCTGCGCCGGTCCTTCAAGTGCCCGGTGCTGGTGGAGAACGACGCCAACGCGGCCGTCGTCGCCGAGCACTGGAAGGGCGCCGCCGAGGAGACCGGCGACGTGGTGTTCGTGCTGGCCGGGCTGAGCCCGGGAGCCGGTTCGCTGATCGGCGGGCGCCTGCACCGGGGGTACGGCGGGGCGGCCGGCGAGATCGGGGCGCTGCACCTGCTGGGCCGGGAGGCGACCCCGGAGCGGCTGCTGTCCACCACGGACGAGCCGCTGCACCCGCTCGACGAGCAGGCGGTCGCCGAGGTCTTCGCCCGGGCCCGCGAGGGCGACCGGCGGGCGCTCGCGGCGGTGGACCGCTTCATCCGGCGGCTCGTGCACGACGTGGCGGCGCTGGTGCTGGCCCTCGACCCGGAAGTGGTGGTGATCGGCGGCTGGGCCGCCGGTCTGGACGGAGTCCTGGAGCCGCTGCGCCGCGAACTGGCCCGCTACTGCCTGCGCCCCCCGAAGGTCGCCCTGTCCCTCCTCGGGGAGGCGGCGGTGGCGACGGGCGCGCTGCGGCTCGCCCTGGACCACGTGGAGGAGCAGCTCTTCGCGGTGGAGGGCACGGTGACGGCGCGTCGGTGAGGAGCCGGTGCGCCGGCCCCGTGGCGCCCGGGAACAGGGCGGGTCCGGGTGGCCCGGCTCTCAGGAGGCGGCGCGCTCGGGTCCGTGGTGGATCTCCACGCCGCCGAAGTCGCCGAAGGTCAGCCGGCAGGTGTCCGCGCGGTAGGTGGCCACGGAGAGCGCGGCGGTGCCGCCCCGGACGACGAAGCGGGTGGTGACGACGAGGACGGGCGCGCCCGGCAGGCGGTCCAGTTCCCTGGCGTCGTCCGCGCCGGCGGAGCCGAGCTCCACGGCGTTCTCGTGCCGCTCCAGTTCCAGGCGCTGCAGTTCGCGCAGCACCGCACGCGCGCGCGGCGCGCCGGAGGGCGCGTCGATGCCGGAGAGGTCGGGCACCGAGCCGGCCGGGACGTAGAGCAGCTCGGCCGCGACGGGCTGCCCCTGCGACACGCGGGAGCGGCGCACGATGTGCACGGGCTCCTCACGGCCGGTCGCCAGGGCCTCGGCGACGGCCGCGGGCGGCACCTCGAGCAGGCAGTCGAGGGGCTGCCAGGCGTCGTCCGGCCCGCCCGGCCAGGCGTGCTGTGCCGTGCCGACGGACACGCCCATGCGCGGCGGCGCGACGGTCGTGCCCACGCCGCGGCGGCGCTGCAGCCTGCCCTCCAGTTCGAGCTGCTCCAGCGCCTGCCGGAGCGTGGCCCGGGCGACGCCGAAACGGGCGGCGAGGTCGCGCTCGTTGGGCAGGATCTCGCCCACGGAGAACTCCGAGTCCAGCGCCTCGCTGAGCACGGTCCTGAGGTGCCAGTACTTCGGTTCCGGCACCGTTTCCAGCTGCGTGGTCCCCACCCTGTCCTCCACGATCGCCGTGTCCGGCGGCGTTTTAGCGCCCTTGTTTATTAAAGGTTGTTTCACTTGTCAGCGACGATAGGGCGCGCCCCACCCTTGGTCAATACCAATCGCCGGCCCGTCGGCGCGCGGCGTGATCGCGCGGCCACGAAGCGTCCGGGGCGCGCGGGGTCTCCCGCCGCGGCCGGGGCCCCGGTGCGCGGACGTCAGGCCACCGGGCGGCGGGCCGGGTGCCGCCCGGCGACGTCGCGGCGCCGGGCGGGGCGGCCTCCCGGCGGGACACGCGCGGAGCAGGGGGCTACCCGTGGGTAGCAATCGCTGACAAGCTGTCCACGACGTCGGGCGGCGTCCCGTCCCGCGAGTCCCAGAACGAGTCCCAGACGAGGAGCACTCCCATGTCCGCGACCGTCTCCTTCGAGGTTCCCTCCCCCCTCGGCCCGCAGACCGTGACCCTGTCCTACGCGCGCGCGGGCCGCGGCGAGCCGCTGCTCCTGCTGCACGGCGTCGGGCACCACCGGCAGGCCTGGGACCCGGTGGTGGACATCCTGGCGACCGAGCGCGAGGTGGTCGCCGTGGACCTGCCCGGCTTCGGCGCCTCCCCGGCGCTGCCCGACGGCCTCGTCCACGACCTGCCGACCATGAGCACCGCGCTCGGCGCCCTGTGCGGGGCGCTGGGACTGGACCGGCCGCACGCCGCCGGCAACTCGCTCGGCGGTCTGCTGGCCCTGGAGATGGGGCGCGAGAAGCTCGTACGGTCCGTCACCGCGCTGTCCCCGGCCGGTTTCTGGACCCCGGCCGAGCGCCGGTACGCCTTCGCGGTGCTGCTCGGCATGCGGCGGGTCGCGGAGCGGATGCCGCTGTCGCTGGTCCGGCGCCTCGCCCGCTCGGCAGCCGGCCGGGCGGCGCTGACCAGCGCCATCTACGCCCGTCCGGGACGGCGTTCGCCCGAGGCCGTGGTCGCCGAGACGCTCGCGCTCGCCGGTGCCGCCGGCTTCGCCGAGACCCTCCGCGCGGGCGCCGCCGTGCGGTTCACCGACGACGTGCCCGACCTCCCCGTGACCATCGCCTGGGGCGCCCGGGACCGGCTGCTCGTCCCCCGGCAGGGCGTCCGCGCCAAGCAGGTCGTCCCCCGGGCCCGGCTGGTCCGGCTGCCCGGCTGCGGCCACGTCCCGATGAACGACGACCCGGCGCTGGTCGCGCGCGTCCTCCTCGACGGCAGCCGCTGAAGGCCGCACGGCGGCTCCAGGAGGCGGCCGGAGCGCGCCGCGCGCACCGCCGCCGGGGACGGCTCCGCCTCCCGGGCCCGGCAGCCGCTCCCGCCCGCCGCCCTCGCACCGGCACCCGCGCGGCGGCTCCCCGCTCCCACGACCGGGTGTTCACCCGGGGTTCGCGTGCGGGCCGCGTCGCCCGCGTAGGTGTGGCAGCACACACTGACCGGATCCCGTCCCCGGAGGCGCATCCATGTCCCACCGTCCGCTCCCCGGCCGCCGCGCGGTCCTGCGCGGCTCCCTCGCGGCCCCGGCCGCCCTGGCCCTGCCCACCGTGCTCGGCGCGGCGCCCGCCTTCGCCCGGTCCGGTCGCCCGCAGGCCGCCTGGGGCGTGCAGACGGGCGACGTGACCCGTGACTCCGGGCTGGTGTGGGTGCGTTCCGACCGTCCGGCCCGGATGATCGTCGAGACGTCGGCGACCGAGTCGTTCCGCCGTCCGCGCAGGTGGCACGGCCCGCTGCTCGGCCCGGGCACGGACTTCACCGGCACCACCCGGCTGCACGGGCTGCCGCCCGGCGAGCAGATCCACTACCGCGTGCTGCTCGCCGACCCCGACGACCCGCGCCGCACCGGACAGCCGGTCACCGGCACGTTCCGCACGGTGCCGGCGAGGCGGCGCGACGGCGTGCGGTTCGTGTGGTCGGGCGACCTGGCCGGGCAGGGCTGGGGCATCAACCCCGACCTCGGCGGCTACCGCATCTTCGACGCGATGGCACGGCTCGACCCGGACTTCTTCCTGTTCAGCGGCGACACCGTCTACGCCGACGGCCCCCTCGCCGCCACCGCCGCCCTGCCGGACGGCGGCACCTGGCGCAACGTCACCACCGAGGAGAAGGCCAAGGTCGCCGAGACCCTCGCCGAGTTCCGGGGCAACTTCCGCTACAACCTGCTCGACGAGAACCTGCGCCGGTTCAACGCCCGGGTGCCGTCCGTCGTGCAGTGGGACGACCACGAGGTGCGCAACAACTGGTACCCCGGCCAGCGGATCGCGGACACCGACGCCCGGTACACGGAGAAGAGCGTCGACGTGCTGGCGGCCCGGGCGCGGCGCGCGTTCGGCGAGTACTTCCCGGTGTCCACGCTGCGGCCGGGCGCCCGGGAGGGGCGGATCTACCGGGTCCTGCGGCAGGGACCGCTGCTCGACGTGTTCGTGCTGGACATGCGGACGCACCGGGGCGCCAACTCCCCCGGTGACCAGACCGCCGACCCGCAGGGCATCCTCGGGCGCGAGCAACTGGAGTGGCTCAAGCGGGAACTGGCGCGGTCGCGGGCGGTGTGGAAGGTGATCGCCGCCGACATGCCGATCGGTCTCGTGGTGCCCGACACCACCGAGGGACGGCAGAACGTCGAGGCGGTGGCCCAGGGCGACCCCGGGGCGCCGCTGGGGCGGGAGCTGCAGATCGCGGAACTGCTGCGGTTCGTCAAGCACCGGCGGATCACCGGCACGGTGTGGCTGACGGCCGACGTGCACCACACCTCGGCCCAGCACTACCAGCCCTCGCGGGCCGCGTTCGGCGACTTCGAGCCGTTCTGGGAGTTCGTCTCCGGCCCGCTGAACGCGGGCGCCTTCCCGGCCAGCGCGCTCGACGGCACCTTCGGTCCGGAGCGGGTGTTCGTGAAGGCGCCCACCGCGTCCAACGTCTCACCGGCGGGCGGCTACCAGTTCTTCGGCGAGGTCGACATCGACGGCGACAGCGGCGTGCTGACGGTGCGGCTGCGGGAGCAGGACGGCACCGTGCTGTACACCAAGGGACTGCAGCCGGGCCTGGTCGGACAGTGACGCGGCACCAACCGGCCAACGGTATGACAAAAACAGACATAGGGAGTCTTTACTCGCCAGTCACAGTGCGTTCGTGATCACGAAACACGATTCCTTCACAGTGGCGGTATGAGCCGAGACATGTCCGAAGTGACCCGCACCCGCCACGGACGCGCCCCGCACCGCCGGTGGGCCCCGGCCGGCCTCGCCGAGCTGTGCGCGGCGTTCCGCACCCGGTGGACACGCCGCCACGGCCACGCACCGCCGGCCCCCGATACCGGCACCGCCCGGCCGCCCTCCGCGGGGGCCGGGGAGAGCGCCCTGTGGCGGATGCGGACGACGGTGAGGGACGAACCGGGGTCGCTGGCCGCGCTGTGCACGGCGCTGGCCGGGCGGCACGTCGACATCCTGAGCCTGCAGACGCACCCGCTGGGCGAGGCCACGGTGGACGAGTTCCTGCTGCGGGTCCCGGCCGGCCTGACCGGGGCCGACCTCACGGGGGCGGTGGCGGACGCCGGGGGCGCGGACACCTGGATCGAGCGGGCCGACGCCCACGACCTGGTGGACGTCCCGACCCGGGTGCTGGGGCTGGCCGCCCGCACCGCCCGGGACGCTTCCGAACTGCCGCTGGTGCTGCGTCAGTTGCTGGGGCGGTGCACGATCCGTTCGCTGCCCGCCGCAGCGGCCGGGGCGCGCGGGGGGACGCCGGCCGTGCCGGCGGAGGGGAGCCTGGAGGGCACCGTGCTGCGGCTGCGCGCCCCGGAGGGCGGGCTGATCACCGTGGAGCGGCCCCATCCGCCGTTCACCCCGACCGAGTTCGCCCGGGCCCGGGCACTGGTGGACCTGGACGCCCGGCTCGGCCCGAGGATCCCGCGCGGCCGGGACGTGCTCACGCTCCCCGAGGGCGGCGACATCTCCGTGCGCCGGGCGGACACCGGCGACCTCCCGGCGGCGCGGGCGATGCACGAGCGGTGCTCGGAGCGGACCCTGCGCCTGCGGTACCACGGGCCGGTCGGCGACGCGGACCGCTACCTGGAGCACCTGCTCGGTCCGCGCTTCGGGCGGACGCTCGCCGCGCAGACGGCCTCCGGCCGCCTCGTCGGCCTCGGCCACCTGCTGTGGGACGGCGACGAGACCGAGGTGGCGCTGATCGTGGAGGACGCCTGGCAGCACCGGGGCGTCGGCGGCGAACTCCTCGCCCGGCTGGTCGCCCTGGCCGCCGAGGCCGGCTGCGCCACCGTGTACGCCGTGACGCAGGCGTCCAACACCGGCATGGTCGCCGCGATGCGCGGCCTCGGCCTCCCGCTCGACTACCAGGTCGAGGAGGGCACCCTGGTCATCACGGCCCGCCTGGACGCCGAGCCGTCCGCGGGCCGCCTCCTCGAGCTCCGCGGCCCGCGGACGGGGACCGGCCGGCCGTAGTCCCCGGTACGGCGCCCCCGGTCCGCCCGGCGGGTTCCGCCGGGCGGACCGGGGAGCACGCCCTACCTCAGCCCCCGCGCCCGTTCCTCCGGGCGGGCCGTCGCGCCGGCCCGCTCCCCCAGGGCCCCGTCCAGGTCGGCCCACAGGTCCTCGACGTCCTCCAGGCCGACCGAGAGCCGCAGCAGCCGGTCGCTCACCCCGGCGTCCCTGCGGTCACCGGCGTCGACGATGCGGTGGCTGATGGACGCCGGGTGCTGGATGAGGGAGTCCACGCTGCCGAGGCTCACCGCCGGGGTGATCAGCCGTACGCCGCCGATCACCTCGTGCGGGTCGCCGTGCACCTCGAAGGAGACCATCGCCCCGCCGACCCGGGGGTAGTGCACCCGGGCCACGCGCGGGTCGGCGGCGAGCCGGCGGGCGAGTTCGGCGGCGCTCGCGGAGGCCGCCCGGACCCGCACCGGCAGGGTCGACAGGCCCCGCAGCAGCAGGTAGCCGGCCAGCGGGTGCAGGACGCCGCCCGTGGCGAAGCGCACCTGGCGCAGCCGTCCGGCGAACTCCTCGTCGCAGGCCACGACGCCCGCCAGCACGTCCCCGTGCCCGCCGAGGTACTTGGTCGCGCTGTGCAGCACCAGCCGCGCCCCGTGCTCGGCCGGACGCTGGAGCACCGGGGTGGCGAAGGTGTTGTCGACGAGCAGCGGCACGGATCCGCAGGCGTGGGCGACGGCCCGCAGGTCGATCTCGGCGAGCGTGGGGTTGGCCGGGGACTCGACCAGCACCAGACCGGTGTCCGGGCGCAGCGCGTCGGCGACCCCGGCCGGGTCGGTCCAGGTCACCTCGGAGCCGAGCAGCCCGGCGGTCAGCAGGTGGTCGCTGCACCCGTACAGGGGCCGCACCGCCACGACGTGGCGCAGGCCCAGGGAGCCGCGGGCCAGCAGGACGGCGCTGAGCGCGGCCATGCCGCTGGCGAAGGCGACCGCCGCCTCGGTGCCCTCGAGGCGGGCCAGGGCGGTCTCGAAGCGGGCGACGGTCGGGTTGCCGAGCCGCCCGTAGACCGGCGGGCCCTCCGGCTCGGCCCCGGTGGCGGCGAAGGCGTCGATCCGGTCGGCCTCGCCGCGGCTGTCGTACGAGGGGTAGGTGGTGGACAGGTCGATCGGCGGGGCGTGCAGCCCCTGCCCGGCGAGGTCGTCCCGGCCGGCGTGCACGGCCTCGGTGTCGAGTGCTCTGTCGGTGGCGCGCGTGTCCAGGTCCATGGACGGAAGGGTGAACACCGGCCGGGGCACCGGAGCGGATTCCCGTGCTACGTTCGGTCCGTGGCCGAATCCGTCGTACTGGATCCGGTGGACCTCCATCTGCTGCGGCTGTTGCAGAACGACGCCCGGGCGACGTACCGGGACCTCGCCGCGCAGGTCGGGGTCGCACCGTCCACCTGCCTGGACCGGGTGGCCCGGCTGCGCCGGTCCGGCGTGATCCTCGGGCACCGGCTGAAGCTGGATCCGGCCAAGTTGGGGCGGGGTCTGCAGGCACTGCTGTCGGTGCAGGTCAGGCCGCACCGGCGGGAGCTGGTGGGGCCCTTCGTGGAGCGGATCAGGGCGTTGCCCGAGTCGCTGACCGTGTTCCACCTGACCGGCCCGGACGACTACCTCGTGCACGTGGCGGTCGCGGACATGGCGGATCTGCAGCGGCTGGTGCTCGACGAGTTCACGGCGCGGCGGGAAGTGGCGCGGGTGGAGACCCGGCTGATCTTCCAGCAGTGGGACTGCGGACCGCTGCTGCCGCCTTCGCCCTCGGCGCAAAGCGGGTGACGTGCTGCGGGGCGCGTACCAGGATGGTCCGCATGTCTGAGACCCACAGCGCGCTGCCCCGTCAGGTCGCCGACTCCTACGTCGACGAGCTGATCGCCCTCGACCCGGTCAGCGGAACCTACCTCGGCGTGGAGGAGAGCTCCTCCCGCCTGCCCGACTTCTCCCCCGCCGGCCAGGAGGCGCTCGCCGGGCTCCAGCGGGCCGTGCTCGCGCGGCTCGACGAGGCCGAGCGCCTCCCCGGCGCGGACAGCGCCGTCGAACGCCGCTGCGCCCGTCTGCTGCGCGAGCGGCTCACCGCCGAACTGGCCGTGCACGAGGCCGAGGAGGGCCTGCGCGCGGTCGGCAACATGAGCACGCCGGCGCACGCGGTGCGCGAGGTGTTCACGGTGACGCCGACGCGGACGGAGGAGGACTGGGCGCGGGTCGCCGAGCGGCTGCGCGCGGTGCCGGCCGCGCTGGCCGGCTACCGGGAGTCCCTCGCGCTGGGCCTGGAGCGCAAGCTGCACGCGGCCCCGCGTCCGACGGCCACCTTCATCGGGCAGCTCACCGAGTGGGCGGACACCGGCGGGGGCCGCGGCTGGTTCGAGGACTTCGCCGCGTCCGGCCCCGGGGCACTGCGCGCGGAGCTGGACGGGGCGGCCCGCGCGGCCACCGCCGCCGTGGCGGAGCTGCGGGACTGGATGCGCGACGTGTACGCGCCGGCGGTCGAGGGCGCGCCGGACACCGTGGGCCGGGAGCGCTACGCCCGCTGGGCCCGCTACTTCAACGGCATCGACCTCGACCTGGACGAGGCGTACGCGTACGGCTGGTCGGAGTACCACCGGCTGCTCGGCGAGATGCGGGAGGAGGCCGGGAAGATCCTGCCGGGCGCCGGGACGCCGTGGGCGGCGCTGGCGCACCTCGACGAGCACGGCCGGCACATCGAGGGCGTCGACGAGGTCCGCGACTGGCTCCAGGGGGTGATGGACCGGGCGATCGAGGCCCTGGACGGCACCCACTTCGACCTCGCCGAGCGGGTGCGGAGGGTGGAGTCGCGGATCGCCCCGCCGGGGAGCGCGGCGGCGCCGTACTACACGCCCCCGTCGGAGGACTTCTCCCGCCCGGGCTGCACCTGGCTGCCCACCATGGGCCTGACCCGCTTCCCGGTCTACGACCTGGTCTCCACCTGGTACCACGAGGGCGTCCCGGGCCACCACCTCCAGCTGGCGCAGTGGGTGCACGTGGCCGCGGACCTCTCCCGCTACCAGGCCTCCGTGGGCATGGTCAGCGCCAACGCCGAGGGCTGGGCCCTGTACGCGGAGCGGCTGATGGACGAGCTCGGGTTCCTCGCCGACGCCGAGGAGCGGCTGGGCTACCTGGACGCGCAGATGATGCGGGCGCTGCGGGTCATCGTCGACATCGGCATGCACCTGGAGCTGGAGATCCCCGCGGACTCGCCCTTCCACCCGGGCGAGCGCTGGACGCCGGAGCTGGCGCAGGAGTTCTTCGGGGCGCACAGCAGCCGCCCGGCGGACTTCGTGGAGAGCGAGATGACCCGCTACCTGTCGATCCCGGGCCAGGCGATCGGCTACAAGCTCGGCGAGCGGGCCTGGCTGCTGGGCCGGGAGAACGCCCGCGAGCGGCACGGCGACGCCTTCGACCTCAAGGCCTGGCACATGGCGGCCCTGTCCCTGGGCTCGCTGGGCCTGGACGACCTGGTGGAGGAGCTGTCGGCGCTGTGATCCGGCCGGGGGCCCGGGCCGGCGGCCTCAGCGCCGGAAGCCCCCTTCCGAGTCGATGACCTGACCGGTGATCCAGGCCGCCTCGTCCGTGGCCAGCCACGCGATGAGGCGGGCGGGGTCGTCGGGCATCCCCCAGCGCCCGGCGGGGAAGCGCGCGGCGACGGCGTCGTAGGCCTCCCCGGTCAGGTAGTCCGTGTCGACCGGGCCCGGGTTGACGGTGTTCACGGTGACCGCGTGCTCGGCGAGCGCGGTCGCCAGGGAGCGGGTGACCGAGGCGAGGGCGCCCTTCTGGAGGGCGTAGGCGATCTCGTGGGGCATGCCGCCGGCGATGTCCTGCCCGGAGGTCATCATCACCACGCGCCCGCCCGGGGTGCCCGGCGCCAGGGCGGCGCGGTGGCGGGCGTGGGCCTGGACGAGCAGCAGCACCGAGCGGGTGTCGACGGCCCAGTGGGCGTCCAGCATGCCCGCGTCGACCTCGTCGAGGCTGCCGTCGGAGCCGCTGAGGGCGTGGTTGGCGACGAGGACGTCGAGCCGCCCGCCGAGCGCCGCGGCGGCCCGGGCGTGCAGTTCGGCGGGGGCGTCCGGGTCGGCGAGGTCGCCCGGTCCGGCGGCCACCCGCGCGTCGGGGTCGCCCAGGGCCTCGCGCACGGAGGCGGTCACCTCCTCGATCCGGTCGGCGCCCCAGGGCATGGCGGCGTCGTGCGGCACGTGGTGGTGCAGGTAGACGCTCGCGCCGTGCGCGGCGAGGCGCCGGGCCACGGCGTGTCCGATGCCGCCGCGCCTGCTGGCCCCGGTGACCAGCGCGGTCCGGCCGCGCAGGGGCAGGGGGTCACGGCGGAGCGCTTCGGGAGCGGGGTGCGGGAGTTTCGGCATGATCCCCCATGGTGGCGGGCGCGCGGACCGGGCGCACGCGTTTTTCCGCGGGGCCCGCGCGCCCGTCAGCGGGCCCCGCGCTGCCGCAGCACCGACCCCGAGCGGCCCTTGACGACCTCCAGCTGTGCGTGGATCCGCCGCCGCAGATCGGCGACGTGGCTGACGATGCCCACGCTGCGGTCGCGTTCGCGCAGGGAGTCCAGGACGTCCAGGACCTCGTCGAGGGTCTGGTCGTCGAGGCTGCCGAAGCCCTCGTCGATGAAGAGGGTGTCCAGCCGGACCCCGCCCGCCTCGTCGGTGACGACGTCGGCGAGACCGAGCGCGAGGGCGAGCGAGGCGAAGAACGTCTCACCGCCCGAGAGGGTCGCCGTGTCGCGCTCCCGGCCGGTCCAGGCGTCCACGACGTGCAGGCCGAGTCCGCTGCGGCCGCGCCCGGTGCGGTCGTCGGAGTGGACGAGGGTGTAGCGGCCGGACGACATGCGGTGCAGCCGTGCGGTCGCGGCGGCGGCGACCTGCTCCAGGCGTGCCGCCAGGACGTACGACTCCAGGCGCATCCTGTGCTCGTTGTCGGCCGAGGTGCCCGCGGTGAGACCGGCCATGCGGGCCACGCGGTCGTGCTCCTCGCGCAGCGGCCCCAGCCGGCGCACCGAGGCGGCGATCCGGGCGGAGAGCCGGTCGAGCTCGGCGCAGCGGCGGGCGGCGGCGTCGCGCGCGGAGGCCGCCTCGCGCACCCGGCGGGCCGCCTCCTCGGCGGCCCGCCGCGCACGGGCGGGGTCCGCGGGCGGCTGCCGGGCGGCGGCCGCGGTCTCCGGCTCGGCGAGCACCGCGCGCACGGCGGCCTCCTCGTGCTGCCGGGCGTCCAGGCGCCGCTGCAGCGCGCGGTGGGCGTCCTCGTCCAGGAGGGCGTCGGCCGCGGCCTGCGGGGTGTCGAAGCCCGCGCGGTAGGCGGCGTCGGCGAGCCGGGCGTCGGCCTCCTTGAGCCGCCGGGCGGCCTCCTCGGCGGCGCGGGCGGCGCTGGCCGCGTCCGTGAGCCGCGCGACGTCCCGCTCCAGCTGCGCGGCGCGCGCGGCCACACTGGCCGCGGTCCCCCGCGCCCGGTCCAGTTCCTCCTCCAGGGCGGCCTTCTCCCGGTCCAGCCGGTCGCGCCGGCCCACCCGGGCGGCGGCCCGGACCGCCGCCTCCCGCTGGGCGGCGACCCGCAGCCCGTGCTCGTGCTCCGCCCGCCGCAGCTCCTCCTGGACCGGGTGCAGGACCGAGGCGGCGGCCCTGGCCTCGGCGTACCGGCTCTCCAACTCCTCGACCGCGCGGGCGAGCCGTTCGGTGGGCGTGTCACCGGCCTCCGCGCCGGCGGCGGCCAGTGCCTCGCGCAGGGCGCCGAGGCGCCGCTCGTCCTCGGCGTGCTGTTCCTCCGCCCGCCGGCAGTCGGCCAGGGCGCGCTCCTCCGCCTCGCGGCCGACGTGTCCGTCGACCTTGCGGGCGGGGGCGGGGTGTTCGGTGGCGCCGCAGACCGCGCAGGGCGCGCCGTCGGTGAGGCCCGCGGCCAGCTCGGCGGCGATGCCGTTCAGCCGCTGCTCCTTGAGGTCGAGCCAGTGGGTGCGGGCCCGCACCGCCTGTTCGGCCGAGGCGAGCGCCCTGCGCCGGGCGTCCTCGGTGTCGGCGGCGAGCCGGTCCCGCTGCCGGGCCGCGAGGAGCCGCTGCCGCGCGGGGTCGCGCTGCACGGCGAGCTGTTCGGCCCGGGTCGTGGCCTGCTGTGCGGCGTCGATGCGGGCCTGGAGGCCGGCCCGGGTCCTCTCCCAGTCCGCGAGCCAGGTCTCCGCGTCGTGCAGCACCTCCTCGTCGGCGTGCTCCTGGCGTTCCAGTCCGGCTCGTTCCTCGAGGAGGTCCGCCAGCCTCCGCTCGGCCCGGCGGGCCGACTCCAGCCCGCCCAGTTCCTCGGTGGCCCGGCGCGCGGCGGCCGCCAGCCCGGCCGCCCCCTCGCCGGCGAAGGGCACCGGGAGCAGGGCGCGCGCCCGTGCCTCGGCCTCGGCCGCCCGGCGGTGCTCCGCGTCGGCGGCGTCCCGCAGTTCCAGGGCGGGGGCGACCGTCTCGGCCTTGCGGGCCCGCTCCCGGCGCGCCTGCGCCTCCCGGTGCTCCTCGGCCCCTTCCCTCAGCCGTGCCGCCCGCTCCCGCGCCTCGGCGAACCGCCTCTGCAGCCGGTCCCGTTCGCGCGCGTCGTCCAGGGCCCGGTCGGCGGCGGCCTGGGCGGCCTCGGCGGCGGCGAGGCGGCAGCGGGCGACGGTGAGCTGTTCGCGCGCGGTGCTGCGGGCCACGGCGGCCGCGCTCAGCACGGCCTCGGCCAGTCCCGGCTCGCCCGGGGCCAGTCCGGGCAGTTCCATGGCGTCGCCCGCGGCCTGCTGCATGCGGTGCGCGTCGGCCAGCAGGGCGGTGTCGCCGTCGCGCACCTGCGACTCGGTGGCGCGCCGTCGTTCGGCGAGGCGCTTCTCGACGTCGGCGAAGCGGCGGGTGTCGAAGAGGCGGCCGAGCAGCCTGCCGCGCGCCTCGGCGTCGGCGCGCAGGAAGCGTGCGAAGTCGCCCTGGGGCAGCAGGACGACCTGGCAGAACTGCTCCCGGCTCATGCCGAGGAGCTGGGTGACCTCCTCGCCGATCTCCTGGTGCGAGCGGCTGAGGTCCTTCCAGCTCCCGGCTGCCGCGTCGTACTCGCGCAGCCAGGTCTGCGCCTTGTCGAGCGTGGTGCCCGTGCCGCGCTTCTTCGGCCGCTCCCAGGGCGGTTGCCGGGTGATCTCCAGCCGGCGTCCGGCGACGGTGAGTTCGAGGGTGACCGAGGTGCGGGTCCCCGGTGCGGCGTGGTCGCTGCGCAGGGCCGTGCCCTGACCGCTCTGCCGGGCCCCGGGGACGGAGCCGTACAGGGCGTAGCAGACGGCGTCCAGCACCGAGGTCTTCCCGGCGCCGGTGGGGCCGTGCAGCAGGAAGAGCCCGGCGGCGGACAGTTCGTCGAAGTCGACGCTCTGGAGGCCTCCGAAGGGCCCGAAGGCGGTGATGTCCAGCCGGTGCAGCCTCACCGGGCCACCTCCCGCACCGTCTCGTCCGCGCGGACCGCGTCGAAGGCCTCCCGCAGGACGGCGCGTTCGTGCTCGTCGGGGCCCGCCCCGCGCACGTGGGCCACGAAGTCCTCGGCGATCTGCCGGTCGCTGCGGCCGGCCAGACGGCGGGCGTAGGACACCTCGGGGTCGTCCGCCGGCCGGTCGGGGGCGAAGACGAGGCTGAGGGTGTGCGGGAAGCGCTCGGTCAGCCGGGCCATGGGGTCGGCCGGGCGGACCGGGTCGGTGAGCGTCGCCTCGACCCACGCCTCCTCGTGCCGCGCCAGGGCGGGGTCGGCGAGCAGTTCCTCCAGGGTGCCGCGGATCCGGGCCAGGGCGCGCGGCACCGGGCAGTCGACGCGCTCCGCGGTGACGGTCCCGTCGGCGGCCAGGTCCACCAGCCACATGCTCTTGCGGTGGTCCGCCTCCGAGAAGGAGTACGGCAGCGGTGAGCCGGAGTAGCGCACCCGCTCGGTGAGGGTCTGGCAGCCGTGCAGGTGCCCGAGCGCCACGTAGTCGACGCCGTCGAACACCCCGGCGGGGACGGCGGCCACTCCCCCGACGGTGATGTCCCGTTCGCTGTCGCTGGGACGGCCGCCGGTGACGAAGGCGTGCGCGAGGACGACGGAGCGGGTGCCGGGCGCGCGGGCGGCGAGGTCGGCGCGGACCCGGTCCATGGCGGCGGCGAGCACCGCCTCGTGGCCGGCCTTCTCCACTCGGAACTCGTCCTTCACCAGGGCGGGTTCGAGGTACGGCAGTCCGTAGAAGGCGACCTCGCCGTGGGCGTCGGACAGCACCACGGGCGTGCCGCACGCGGACGGTTCGGTGCGCAGGTGGATGCCCGCGCGCCCGATGAGCCCGGCGCCGACGCCGAGCCGGCGGGCCGAGTCGTGGTTGCCGGAGATCATCACCGTCGGCACGCCGAGGGCGGCGAGGCGGTGCAGGGCGTCGTCGAACAGCTCGACCGCGGCGAGCGGCGGCACCGCGCGGTCGTACACGTCCCCCGACACGACCACCGCGTCCACCCCGCGTTCGCGCACGGTGGCGACCAGGTGGTCGACGAACGCGGCTTGGGCGCCGAGCATGCCGACCCGGTGGAACGTCCGGCCCAGGTGCCAGTCGGACGTGTGCAGAAATCTCATGAAGCCGCCCCGACCCGCACGTCCACCCCTACCGCACCTCTGAGACCAGCAAGAACCAGCACGGGCTCGCCGTCGGCCCACGCCACGCTAACGCATGCGGTCCCCTGGTCCACCACTCGCCTCGGATCACCCCGTGACGGCAGGACGTCCCGGGGTCCGGCACGGCGCCGCCCGCCGCGGCGGGCGGGCAGCGGCGGAGCGGCACGTTCCCCCGGGGCGCCGGGCACGAGGTCGTCCGGCGCCCCAAGCGCCCCGCCGCCCACCGGCCGGACTGCCGGGCCCGGGCCGGACCCGTCCCGGGACGGTCGGTGGGAGCCCGGGGCGGGCCGCCTTCGGACCGCGCGGATCGGCGAGCCGTGTCACGTGTCCCAGGACGCCCACCGGGCACTCGGCGCACCGGGGAGGGAACGCCGGGGAAGAAGGCGGCCCCGGATACGGAATGCCGAAGGAGGACGCATGCAGCTGTCATTCCTGCAACCGCTCTTCGACCGTCCCGGCCCGTGGGCGACCGTGTACTTCGACCCGGCGCAGAACGACGAGTCCGGGGCCAAGCGGCGCGAGCTGTCCGTGGCGGACGCCTGCCGGACGCTGGAGGAGGAGGGCGCCGACGCCGCCACCGTCCAGGCGATGCGCGAGGCGCTGACGCGCGTCACCCCCGCCGAGGATCCGGCGGGGCGGGTCTTCTTCGCCACGGAGGGCGAGGTGGTGCTCAGCCACCGTCTTTCCCGGCCGCCGCAGCGGCAGATCGTCCGCTGGGACCGGCTGCCGCGGCTGACGCCGCTGCTGGAGCTGGCCGGTCAGGACCCCGTCTGTCTCGTGGCGTACATCGACCGGACCGGCGCCGACTTCGAGCTCCGCGGCCCGGCCGGCCCGCAGGACGCGGGGCAGGTCGAGGGGCGGCAGCACCCCGTTCACCGCACGGCATCGGCCCAGTGGAACGAGCGGCACTTCGAGCTCAAGGTCGAGAACACCTGGGAGCACAACGCCGGCGAGATCGCCGAGGCGCTGGTCGCGGCGTACGAGGAGAGCGGCGCCGAGCTGGTCGTGCTGGTGGGCGACCCGCGCGAGCGGCCGGCCGTCCACGAACGGCTTCCCGAGGAGGTCCGCAAGGTGGCGGTCGAGACCGAGCGCGGCGGCCGTGCCGCCGGCTCCTCCTCCGCCGCGCTGGAGGAGGCCATCGAGCAGGCCCGCCGGCAGCACGTGCGCCGTCGCGTCGAGGAGGTGCTCGAACGCTTCCGCGCCGGACGGGTGGGCACCGACCGGCCCACGGACGCCGTGGAAGGCGTTCCGGCCCTCGTCGAAGCCGCCCGGGAGCACCGCATCGACACCCTGCTGATCCGGCTCGACGGGCCGGAACTGGCGCGTGAGACGTGGGTGGGCGCCGATCCCGGCCAGCTGGCGGTGCGCCGCACCGACGCGCAGACGCTGGGGGAGCGCGACCCCGTCCCGGTGCGCGCGGACGACGCGCTCCTGAGGTCGGCCGCCGTCACCGCCGCGGACGTACTGATCGTCCCTCCTGACGAGGAGGACGACCACGACCTCCCGACGGGCGGCCTCGGCGCACTGCTGCGCTGGACGTACGAACCGGGGTGATGTCGCGCGACGAGGCGGTTTGGGCGGTTCCGGGCGAGAGACCCGGCCCCTTGTCCGAGGGGCGCCCGCGACCCGCGGGCGCACTGGCGCAGAAAGGACGTCCTCATGTCCGAGGAGAACACGGAGGCGCAGGTGGCACGGCACGACGCACTGCCGCTGCCGGACTACGACCATCTCCCGCTGGGCAGTCTCCAGCACCGTATCCGCACGCTCGACGAGGCAGGTCTGCGCGAGGTGCTCGCCTACGAGGAGGCACACGCCGACCGCCTTCCCGTGGTGCAGGCCCTCCGCGCACGGCTCCAGGAGTTGCGCGAGGGCGCACAGCCGTCGGGGGGCTCGCCCCTCGCGCCGGCCCCCGAGCACGCGCCCCCGGCCGACACCGGGTCCTCGGTGTCGCCGGTCACGTCGGGCCCGGCGATGAACCCGCCGTCCCACGGCGCACCCGAGAACCCGGCGCAGCCCCGCTCGACGGGCTGACGCACCGCACGGCGCCCGCGGCCGGGCCCTCCCGCAGGAGCGCCGGGGCACCGGTGCGGGCGTTGATCACCGCCGGTCGGACGGTGTGCGGGGCGACGGCCGGTGACGGCCGGCCGTCACGCGTCCCCGTACGCCTCCCCGCCGAGCTCGAACCCGGCCGTGCCCGCGGTCGTGTCGGCGAGCCAGGCGCGGAAGGCGGCCACGTCGGCGTCCGGGAGGCCGATCTCGATCGTGACCCTCTCCCCGTAGTGCACGTCCCGCACCTCGCGGCCGGTGGCGCGCAGGTCGTTGTGGACCTTGCCGGCCCGCTGGTGGTCGACGGTCACCGTGGCCAGCCGGAAGCGGCGCCGGGTGATCGTGCCGAGGGTGTCCAGGGCCTCGCCGACGGCACCGCCGTACGCGCGGATGAGACCGCCGGCGCCGAGCTTGACGCCGCCGTAGTAGCGGGTGACGACGGCGACCACGTACCGCATGTCGCGGCGGAGCAGCATCTGGAGCATGGGCACGCCCGCGGTGCCGCCGGGCTCGCCGTCGTCGCTGGCCTTCTGGACCGAGGCGTCGGCACCGATGACGTACGCCCAGCAGTTGTGGGTGGCGTCGGCGTGCTCCTTGCGCACGGCGGCGACGAAGTCCTGCGCCTCCTGCTCGGTGGCCGCCGGGGCGAGGGCGCACAGGAAGCGGGATCGGTTGATCTCGATCTCGTGCACGCCCGCGCACGCGACGGTGCGGTACTCGTCCTGCATCCGGCCAGCCTATGCGCCGCCGTACGGGCCGGCCGCCCCGGTCACCGCTCCCGCCCCGGGGCGCCCGGTCACGCCGGGGACCCCAGGTCGCGGACGAGGTCGAGGCCGAGCAGCCGGTCCGCGTAGGCGTAGGTCTCGAAGCGGGCGCCGTCCGCCAGGTCCGGGGCGGTCCCCACCGCGTGCAGGACGCGGAGCACGCCGGCCGCGTCCAGATCGTCCTCCCACGCGGTGCGCAGGTCCGCGCGCACCTGCTCGGGGACGGGGCGCGAGGGCCGGCGCGCCCAGGCGGCGACCGCGCGGCGCCAGTGGGCGAGGGTGCCGCCGGCGTCGTCCAGGGCGGTCGCACCGACCCGCAGGGGGGTGCTCCGGGGGTGCGCGAGCAGGACGAGGCGCAGCACGGCGGGGTCGGTGTCGCCGGGCGGGACGGGCGCCTCCCAGCGGACGGGGGCCACGGCGACGCGCACTCCGTCGGGTGCCGCGCCGCCCCCGCCCACCACGTGCAGGACCTGCGCCTCGCCCGGGCCGGTGCCCGCGTCCCGGCCGTCCTCGAAGGGCCGGACGCCGAGTGCCGCGCCCGCCGCGCGCAGCTCCGCCCGGTGCCGCCCGCCGGTGAGCAGCGCCCACACCGGGGTGCCGCCGAGCTCCAGGGCGCGCGCGAGCAGATCGGCGACGAGCAGCACCCGCAGGTCCGTCGGGTCGCACCCGTGCGCGTGGGCCTGGACCCGGGTCAGGCCCCGCCGGGCGGGGGCGGCGGCCACGAGTTCGCCGGTCCGGTCGTCGGTGATGCGCAGCACGAGGCGAGCGTAGGCGCGCGAGCGGTCGTGCGCGGGCATCTCGCGCGTTTCCGGGTCGCCGTGGCGGATCCGGGCCCGCCGGCGCCCCGGCCGCCGGGCGGGAATCACCGCGCGCCCCGGGGCGTTGCCCGGGCGACAAGCATGTTCACGACGTTCCGGGAGGCGACGGTGTACGGCGACGAGGCAACGGTCCGCAGGATCCTCACCGAACTCGGCGACACCTGGGCCGTGGTGGGCCTGTCGTCGAACCGGCAGCGCGCGGCGTACGGCGTCGCCCAGGTGCTGCAGCGCTTCGGCAAGCGCGTGGTGCCGGTGCACCCGAAGGCCGAGACGGTGCACGGCGAGCGGGGCTACGCCTCGCTCGCGGACGTCCCCTTCGCCGTGGACGTCGTGGACGTGTTCGTCAACAGCGACCTGGCCGGGGCCGTCGCGGACGAGGCGGTGGCCGAGGGCGCCGCGGCGGTGTGGTTCCAGCTCGGCGTCGTCGACGAGGCGGCCTACGAGCGCACCCGCGCGGCGGGCCTGGAGATGGTCATGGACCGCTGCCCGGCGATCGAGATACCGCGGCTGCGCTGACGCCGGGGAAGTCCCGTACGGCGCCGCGTCCTCGCGGCGCCGCGTCCTCGCGGCGCCGTGCCGCCGCGGCGGACCGGGCCGCCCTCCCGTCCGGCTCCCCTTCCGCGCCACGGCCCCCGGTGGCGGTCGCGGGTGCCGGGCCCACCGTGGGATCCCGCTCCGGCGGGGGCGGCACCGGCCTCCCCGCCGGGAGCCGACGACGCCGGGAGCCGACGAGGGGTCACCACCGCTCCCCTCCCCGTCCGTTGCCGGTGGCGGGGCCGGTGCGCGAGCGCGGCCGTGCGCGGCCGAGCGCTCCTCAGGCGGTCCCCAGCCCTTCCAGGACGACCGCTCCCGGGAGCTCCGCGAACGCCTTGCCCGGCACCAGCAGCTTGCCCCGGCGCCGGCCGCTGCCGACGAGCACGTACGGCAGGTCGACGACGGTCGCGTCCACCAGCACCGGCCAGTCCGCGGGCAGCCCGATCGGGGTGATGCCGCCGTACTCCATGCCGGTCTCCCCCGTCGCCGTGTCCATCGGGGCGAAGGACGCCTTGCGGGCACCGAGGTGGCGGCGCACGACCCCGTTGACGTCGGCCCGGGCGGTGGACGGCACGACGCACGCGGCGAGCCTGCTCTCCCCGCCGCGCCGGCCCGCGACCACCACGCAGTTCGCCGACCGCTCCAGCAGGTCCCGGCCGTAGTGCTCCACGAAGACGGCGGTGTCGGCCCAGCGCGGGTCGGTGTCGACGTAGAGGATGCGGTCGGCGGGGACGCTTCCGCTCCAGCCGCGGACGGCGGCGGCCACCGCGGGGATGAGCTCGTCGAGGCAGTCGGGGGCGGGCGTGGCGTGGTCGAAGTCTCCGATGGGTGCGCGCATGACCGCACCGTAACAGCGGTCCGGCGGTCGTCTCGGGGCCGTCTCAGCGCACGGGCGGCACCGAGACGGCCATGATCATCTCCATCGGCACGTCGCCCCGGTTGCCGTAGGTGTGCGGGACGTCGGCCGTGAAGGAGGCGCTCGCGCCGGCCGGCACGCGGTGTTCCGCTCCGTCGACGGTGAGCGTCAGCTCCCCGGACGTGACGTGGACGAGTTCGACCGTGCCGGCGGGGTGCGGGTCGGAGTCGCTGCCCTCCCCCGGCATGAGACGCCAGTCCCACATCTCCAGCGGGCCGGGGGCCTCGGCGCCCGCGAGCAGCCGGTTGTGGCTGCCCGCCGCGGTGTGCCAGAGCCGCACGGCCCGGTCGGCGGGGACGATGCGGACCTGAGGGCCCCGCTCGTAGTCGAGCAGGGTGGTGATGCTGACGCCGAGCGCGTCGCCGATCTTGACGACCGTGCCGATGCTCGGGTTGGTGCGGGCCTGCTCGACCTGGATGAGCATGCCGCGGCTGACCCCGGCCCGTGCCGCCAGCGCGTCCAGGGTGAAGCCGCGCTCGGTGCGCCAGCGCCTGACGTTGCGCGCCAGGGACCGGGTCAGCAGGTCGAGGTCCGACACGTCCCGCCCTTTCCCTTCCATGCGATGGACGACGAGGTTCAGTTCGTTCGACTACGGCGTGGTGCACCCGATCGTTCACCGCACTGTACTGCGGGGCTCGGCGCGGTCGCGGTCCCGCAGTCCGTCGCGGTGGGCGTGCCCGGCGTGGTCGTGCCGGCCGGGGCGGGGCCCGGCCCTCGCGGGGCCCGGTACGGCCGGCGGCGGCTGGACGGGACGAGGGGGCGTCCCCTCAGCCCCCGGGCTCCGCTTCGGCGAGCCGGGCCGCGGCGTCCCCGTCCAGTTCCGCGAGCCGCGCGACGCCCTCCTCGTCCAGTTCCGACAGCGCCCGCAACTGCTCCGGGGTGACGCCCTCCGGGATCGGTACGGGCGCCGGGGTGCGCAGCGGCGGCTGCCAGCCGTCGGCGGGGGTCCAGCGGCGCACGACACGGGCCGGGGCGCCCGCGACCACGGTGTGGTCGGGCACCTCGCCCCGGACCACCGCGCCCGCGGCCACCACCACGTTCCGTCCGATCCGCGCCCCCGGCAGGATCACCGCGCCGGTGCCGATCCAGCACCCGGGGCCGATCCGCACCGGCTCCATCCGCGGCCACTGCTTGCCGATGGGCTCGTGCGGGTCGTCGTAGGAGTGGTTGGTGGAGGTGACGTAGACGTACGGCCCGAAGTAGCAGTCGCTGCCGATGGTGACGGCCGTGTCGGCGATGACGTGGCTGCCGCGGCCCAGGACGACCCCGTCGCCTATGCGCAGGATCGGCTCGGGCCCGAGGTCGAGGCCGGGCATCAGGCCGGCGGTGAGGGTGACCTGTTCGCCCACGATGCAGTGGGCGCCGACGTGGATCCAGGGTTCGCCGAAGATCGTGCCGAGCGGGAAGGCGAGCCTGGTCCCCGTGCCCAGGGAGCCGAAGCGGAAGCGGCCGGGGCGCTCGGCGGTCACCGAGCCCGTGCGCTGCACCCAGGCCCAGCCCGCGTGGACCGCGCGCTGCGCGAGGCGTCGCGGCCAGGACGAGAACGTGTTCTTGCTCTTCGGCACCCGCTCACCGTAGTCGGCGGGCGCGGCCCCGGTGGGCGGATGCCCCTGTGATCTTCACCCCACGGCGGTGGCGTACGGTGCCCCCATTCACCCCACGAGGAGGCGACGATGACGCACCGGGCGCTGATCACCGGCATCGGAGGCAGGGAGCCGCGTGTGGACCGGGAGGCCTTCGTGGCGCCCACGGCCGCGGTGATCGGGGACGTGACGCTGCGCGCGGGGGCGAGCGTCTGGTACGGAGCCGTCCTGCGCGGGGACGTCGAGCGGATCTTTGTCGGCGCGGACAGCAACGTCCAGGACAACTGCACGCTCCACGCCGACCCCGGTTTCCCCGTGACCGTGGGCGAGCGCGTCTCCGTCGGGCACAACGCCGTGGTGCACGGCGCGACCGTCGGGGACGACTGCCTGATCGGCATGGGGGCCACGGTGCTCAACGGCGCGGTGATCGGCGCGGGTTCCCTGGTGGCCGCGCAGGCGCTGGTGCCGCAGGGCATGGAGGTGCCGCCGGGGTCGCTCGTCGCGGGGGTGCCGGCGAAGGTGCGGCGGGAGCTGACCGAGGAGGAGCGCGCGGGGCTGACGCTCAACGGCACGATGTACGCGGAGCTGGCGAAGGCCCACCGCGACGCGCACGGCGGGCCCTAGGGTCTTTCGTCCGGCTCGGGGCCCGCGAGGGCGGGCCGGGCAGGAAGAAAGGCACCAAGGGACCCGGCCCTCACCCGCTTCCGCCTCAACCGGCGCCACCAGG
>NZ_JBVITR010000011.1:26841-41962 GCF_055574875.1 Streptomyces sp. NPDC034670 | reverse complement strand
GGGGGGGGGCGGGGGGGGGGGGGAAGGCACAAGGGAAGAGGAAGGGGGGTCCCGGGTTTTTTTTTTGTGGTCTGGCCCCCGCGAGCCCGGCGAAGAGCGGAAAAAAAGGCCCCAAGGGCCCCGGCCCTCACGCGTTCCAGCTCCACTCGGCGACCTCCGGCAGGTCGGTGCCGTGCGCGCGGATCCACGCGTGGTGCCGGGTGCGCGCGTCGGCCATCCGCTGGCGCACGGCAGCGGCGCGCACCGCGAGGCCGGGGACGCGGTCGATCACGTCCATGACCAGCCGGTAGCGGTCGAGGTCGTTGCGGACGACCATGTCGAAGGGCGTGGTCGTGGTGCCGGCCTCCTTGTACCCGCGCACGTGCAGGTGCGGGTGGCCGTCGCGACGGTAGGCGAGGCGGTGGATCAGCCACGGGTAGCCGTGGTAGGCGAAGATCACCGGCTTGTCCGAGGTGAACAGGCCGTCGTACTCGAAGTCGGTCATGCCGTGCGGGTGCTCCTCGCGGGGCATGAGCCGGGCGATGTCGACGACGTTGACCACGCGGACGGCGAGTTCCGGCAGGTGGCGGCGGAGCAGTTGCGCGGCGGCCAGGACCTCCTGGGTGGGCACGTCACCGGCGCAGGCCAGCACCGCGTCGGGCTCGCCGCCGTTCTCGGTGCCGGCCCACTCCCAGATCCCGGCGCCCCGGGCGCAGTGCACGCGCGCCTCGTCGAGGGACAGCCAGTCGAAGCAGGGCTGCTTGCCGGCCACGATCACGTTGACGTAGTCGCGGCTGCGCAGCGCGTGGTCCGCCACACACAGCAGGGTGTTGGCGTCCGGCGGCAGGTAGACCCGTACGACCTCGGGGCTCTTGTTGAGCACGTGGTCGACGAAACCGGGGTCCTGGTGGGAGAAGCCGTTGTGGTCCTGGCGCCACACGTGCGAGGTGAGCAGGTAGTTGAGCGAGGCGACGGGCGCGCGCCAGGGCAGCTCCCGCGCGGTCCTCAGCCACTTGATGTGCTGGTTGACCATGGAGTCGACGATGTGCACGAACGCCTCGTAGCAGGAGAACAGTCCGTGCCGGCCGGTGAGCAGGTAGCCCTCCAGCCAGCCCTGGCAGAGGTGTTCGGAGAGGACCTCCATCACCCGGCCGTGCCGGTCGAGGTGCTCGTCGACGTCGAGGGTGCCGGCCTGCCAGGCCTTGCCGCTGGCGCCGTAGACGGCCGCCAGCCGGTTGGAGGCGGTCTCGTCCGGGCCCACGAGCCGGAAGTCCCGCCGGTCCGCGGTGTCCCCCATGATCCGTTCGAGGAGGCCGCCGAGGACCCGGGTGGGCTCGTGCAGCGTGCTGCCGGGCTTGTCGACCGGGACGGCGAAGTCGTCGAGGGACGGCACCGGCAGCTCGCGCACCAGCAGCCCGCCGTTGGCGTACGGGGTGGCCCCGAGGCGCCGGGCGCCCTCCGGGAGGCAGGCGAGGACGTCCGCGACGGGCCGGCCCGCCTCGTCGAACAGCTCCTCGGGCCGGTACGACCTCAGCCACGCCTCCAGCTGCCGCAGGTGCCCGGGGTCGTCGCGGACGCCGGCGAGCGGCACCTGGTGGGAGCGCCAGGTGCCCTCGACGGGCTCCCCGTCCACCTCGGCGGGGCCGGTCCAGCCCTTCGGGGTGCGCAGCACGATCACCGGCCAGCGGGGGCGCTCGGTGGCGCCGTCCTCGCGGGCGGCGCGCTGCGCCCCGGCGATGCGGTCCAGCGCGCTGTCCAGGGCGTGCGCCATCGCCCGGTGGACGGCGGCCGGGTCGTCGCCGCCCACGTGGATCGGCTCGTGGCCGTAGCCGCGCAGCAGCGCGTCGAGTTCGTCCTCGGGCAGGCGGGCCAGGACCGTCGGGTTGGCGATCTTGTAGCCGTTGAGGTGCAGGATCGGCAGGACGGCGCCGTCGTGGACCGGGTCGAGGAACTTGTTGGAGTGCCAGGACGCGGCCAGCGGTCCGGTCTCCGCCTCGCCGTCCCCGATCACGCAGGCCACCAGCAGATCGGGGTGGTCGAGGGCGGCGCCGTAGGCGTGGGCGAGGGAGTAGCCGAGTTCGCCGCCCTCGTGGACGGAGCCGGGCACCTCGGGGGCCACGTGGCTGGGCACGCCGCCGGGGAAGGAGAACTGCCGGAAGAGCCGCTCCATGCCCGCCGCGTCCCGGCCGACGTCCGGGTACCTCTCGCTGTAACTGCCCTCCAGCCAGGAGTTGGCCAGGACGGAGGGGCCGCCGTGGCCCGGTCCCCAGATGCACAGCGCGTCCTGGCCGCGCCCCGCGATCACCCGGTTGAGGTGGGTGTACACCAGGTTCAGCCCGGGTGAGGTGCCCCAGTGCCCGAGCAGCCGCGGCTTGATGTGCTCGGGCCTCAGGGGCTCGGTGAGCAACGGGTTCGCCAGCAGGTAGATCTGACCTGCCGACAGGTAGTTGGCGGCCCGCCAGTGGGCGTCCAGCGTGCGCAGTTCCTCGTCGCTCAGTGCGGTCCGGGTGTCCGGGTCCTCGGGCATGGGTGGCTCCGTGGTGGTCGGCGTGGGCGGGACGGTGCCGACGGGCAACGGCGGCGCCGCGTGCCGCGCCGGGCGCCGGTACGGGTACGTCACGGGACGGGGTACCAGTCTCCTGCGTTTCGACACGCCTCGCGCGGCCGGACGCGGCGTGTGGCGCGATCCGCGCGGGCCCGTGGAACGGGCCGGAGCGGCGGCGGAGCCCCCCGTGGCCCGGTGACCGGGGACCCGCCCCGCCTCCCGGCCGTCCCGTGCGCCCCCGCTCAGACGTGCGCGACGACGGCGACGGGTGCGGCGCAGTGGTGCATCACCGCGTGCGTGAGGGGCCCGATGTGCACGCCGATCGGGTTGCGGCGGATCCGGCGGCCGACGACCACCAGCGAGGACTCCGCGGAGGCCTCGACCAGGCGGACGGACGGGCTGCCGCCGAAGGACTCCTCGACGACCTCCACCCGCGGGAACTTCTCCCGCCAGGGGGCGAGCACCCGCGTCAGCGTCTCCGCCCGCTGCCGGGCGATGTCGTGGTACGCGTCGGGAGCGGCCGCCAGTCCGTAGGCGTAGTACGGCGGCAGGGCCCAGCCGTGCACGACGCGCAGGGCGGTGTCCCTGCGCGCCGCCTGTGCGAAGGCGAACTCGATCACCGGTTCGTGGGGCTTCTCGGCGTCCAGGCCGAGCAGGACGGGCCGGTAGGGGGTGGCGGCGGACGGGATGCCCGTGGGGTCCGGTCCGTGCTCGTCGGCGGCCTGCTCGCCGGCGCGGACCAGGACGACGGGCCGCTCGGCGCGGGCCACGACGAGGGATCCGACCGAGCCCACCAGGAACCCGCCGAGGGCACCGAGCCCCCGCGAGCCGAGCACCAGCAGTTCGGCGTCCTCCGCTGCCTTGACCAGCACCTCGTGGGGGCGGCCGCTGATCTGCTCGTGGGTGACCTCGACCCCGGGATGGCGCAGCCGCAGCCCCTCGGCGGCCTCGCGCGGCACGCGTTCGCTCCAGTGCGCCTGCGTCTCGGCACCGTGCGGCGTCACCTCGGCCGCCGGCCCCGGAACGGGCTGCCAGACGTGGAGCAACCGCAGCGGCAGACCGCGCAGCGCCGCTTCACGGGCCGCCCACTCGGCGGCCGCCCTGCTCTCGGGCGAACCGTCGAGGCCGGCCGTGATGGTGCGGGTCATGGAGGCACCTCCTGGTCTCGGGAAGATCACCCTATTCTCCGCCCGGTCCCGGTCGACAGGGGCCGTTGGTCCCGGTCCGCGCCCGGCGGCCCCCCGTGCGGCGGCCGGACGCGGACCGGGACCCCTGCCCTCCCCCGTGGGCCGTACGGCCCATGGTCCGGGGCGCGGCGCCCCGGGAGGCTGGGGCGCACCACCGGTCCGCGACGTCGTCCGGGAGGCCCGCCGTGTCCGCTCCCCCGTCCCCTCCGCATGCCGCGCGTCCCGTCCGCCGGGCACCGGGCCCCGCTCCCGCGGCCGTCCGCGGGGGTGTCCTTCCCGGAGGGGGCCCGGCCGCCGGACCCGCACGCCCCGTACGGCGCCGGCCGGTGAGGGAGTCCCCGGGAAGGGCGGCGCCCGCCGCACCCGCCGTCGCGGTGAGCCGTGGTGGGCGCGGCCGGCCGCGGTGAGCGCCGCAGCGAGTCGAGGAGAGAGCATGCACGGTGTGCCGCACGTCGTCCGCGACGTCATGACCCGGTCGGTGGTCTCCGCCGGGCGGGAGACCGTCTTCAAGGAGATCGTCCGGCTGATGCGGGAGCGGAGGGTGAGCGCCCTGCCCGTCCTGGAGGGCGGGGACCGGGTCGTCGGCGTCGTGTCCGAGGCGGACCTGCTGCCCAAGGAGGAGTTCCGGGACCGCGACCCCGACCGGCGGACGCAACGGCGCCGCCTCGCCGACCTGCTGAAGGCGGGGGCGCTGACCGCGGAGGAGCTGATGACCTCCCCGGCCGTCACGGTCCGGGCCGGCGTGACGCTCTCGGACGCCGCCGGACTCATGACCCGTCACCGGGTCAAGCGGCTTGTGGTGGTGGACGAGCGGGGCGCGCTGGAGGGCGTGGTCAGCCGCGCCGACCTGCTGGAGGTGTTCCTGCGCGACGACGAGGAGCTGGCCGAGCAGGTCCGGCGGGAGGTGGTGGCGCACCTCTTCCCCGGACCGGAGTCGGCGGTGTGGGTGGAGGTGCGCGACGGTGTGGTCCGGCTGGTGGGCCGGGTCCGGGACACCTCGCTGGTGCCCGCGGCGGCCCGGCTGATCCGGGCCGTGGAGGGCGTCGTCGACGTGGAGTTCGCACCGGTGGGAACGGCGTCCTCCGTCGCGGCCCGGCCCTAGCGGGGGCCCGGCCGCTCCGGGCGGTGCGTCGCGGCGACGCCGGTCAGCCGCCTGGGCGCAGGGTCCACACGACGGTCATCTCGCCGGTGACCGCTCCGTCCTCGCGGCGCAGGGTGACCGTCACCGGGAACTCGGGACGGCGGCCCGCGTCGAGTTCCGCCACGACCTCCGCGGCGGGACGGCCGAGGACCGCGGTGGCGGTGACGGGTCCCATCGCCAGCTTCCGGTAGGCGATCTCGGCGCGGACGGCCAGGGGCACGGCGCGGGAGAGCTGGTCCCCGAACGCGGCGAGCACGATCGCGCCGCTCGCGGACTCGCCGAGCGTGAACATCGCGCCGGCGTGCGGCCCGCCCACGTGGTTGTGGTAGTCGCTCTGGTCCGGCAGGGCCACCACGGCCCGCTCCGGCGCGGTCTCCAGGAACTGGAGGTTGAGGGTCCGGGCCATGGGCACGGTGGCGGCGAGCATGTCGCCGACGGTCATCCGGTCTGCGCTCATGCCCGTACGTTACCCGCGAGTAGCATCCGCTGGCCAGAGCCGGCGGCACCGGCCGCCCGCCCGGTCCGCCGCACCGCCCCCCGCGCCGGGTTGCTACGTCCCCGTCAAGGAGCGGTGACCGAATCGTGTCCCCGGCGGGGCTAGGGTTGCTGCCCATGTGGCCAGGACAGCAGCCGCCCGGGGGCGAGCAGAACCCGCAGTCGGACAACCCGTACCAGCAGCCGGGGTACCAGCAGCCGAATCCGTACCAGCAGCCCGGCTACCAGCAGCCGAACCCGTACGCCCAGCAGCCGCAGTGGGGGGCTCCCACCGTGGACATGCCCCAGTCGCCGCAGGGCGGGGGCGGCGGCAACCGGACGAAGCTGGTGGCGATCGTGGCGGCGACGGCCGTCGTCGTGGCCGCCGGTGTCACCGGGTTCCTGGTGCTCGGCGGCGACAAGGAGGACGAGGCCGGCGGCGGCAAGGACGCCAAGCCGTCGGTGAGCGCCTCGCCGAGCACGTCCGCCGAGCCGAGCACGTCCGGCGCCGGGGACAACCCCCGCGGCGGCGAGGACGTGAAGGCGACGGTTCCGGGCTGGCAGGTCGTCGTCAACACGCGCTTCGGCACCATGTTCGACGTCCCCGCCGACTGGGAGATCGAGACTCCCGGCACCAGCGTGGGCTTCGAGTGGGAGGAGGAGGACGGTGAGATGGGCGCCACCACCGTCAACGCCCCGGCCTACCTGAAGTCCAAGTGGTGCACCACCGACGAGGACAAGGACGGCCGCACGGAGGACACCGCCCTCGTCACCGCCGGGACCCGCGGCGAGAACGGCGCCAAGACCACGGACGAGGCGGCCGAGACCAGGGTGCCGTGGTGGATCTACGGCGGGTACACGCAGCCCGACAAGAAGAGCATCAAGCAGGTCGAGCCGAAGCCGTACACCACCGCGTCCGGCATCAAGGGCAGCGTCGCCCGGTCGTACTCGGAGAACACGCCGCAGAACGGCAAGTGCGACAGCGACGGCAAGGCGGTCACCTTCGCGTTCAAGAACGGCGCCGGGGACTTCGTCACCTGGAACCTGTACGGGGCCAAGGGCGTCAAGGACGAGATCCCCGAGGCGACCGTGGAGAAGATCCTCAGCACGGTGCGCCTGACCGAGGAGCCTCCGGAGGAGTCGTAGCAGGCCAGGGGCGGGGCGACGCATTTGGCAAGTCGGGTCCGCCCCGGCGATAGTCACGGTGTGCCGACCACCACCGCCTTCCGCCGCCCCTCCTGGGCGGGCCGCAACTACACCCTGCTGACCGCCGCCGCCGTGGTGACCAACCTCGGCAGCCACGGCGCGCTGATCGCCGCCGCCTTCGCCGTGCTGGGCGCGGGCGGCGACGCCGGCGACGTGGGGCTGGTGGCCGCCGCCCGCACCCTGCCGCTGGTGCTGTTCCTGCTGGTCGGCGGCGCCGTCGCGGACCGTCTCCCGCGCCACCGGGTGATGGTCGCGGCCAACGCGCTGAACTGCGTCTCGCAGGCCGTGTTCGCGGCGCTGGTCCTGACCGGCGAGGCACGGCTGTGGCAGATGATGCTGCTCAGCGCGCTCGGCGGCACCGGCCAGGCGTTCTTCAACCCGGCCGCCGAGGGGATGCTGCTCTCCTCGGTCGACGGCGAACAGGCCGGCCGGGCGTTCGCGGTGTTCCGCATGGCGATGCAGGGGGCGACCCTCGGCGGGGCCGCCCTCGGCGGGGCCATGGTCGCCGTGATCGGACCGGGCTGGGTGCTCGCGGTGGACGCGGCGGCCTTCGCCCTCGCCGCCGCCCTGCGGGCCCTGCTCGACGTGCGGCACATACCGCCGCGCACCCCGGGCGGCGGCCTGCTCGCCGACCTGAAGGAGGGCTGGCGGGAGTTCACCGGCCGGCCCTGGCTGTGGGCCGTCGTCATCCAGTTCTCCCTGGCCAACGCGGTCGTCGGCGCCGCCGACGCGGTCTACGGGCCGCTGGTCGCCCGCGATCACCTGGGCGGTGCCGCGCCGTGGGGCCTGGCCCTGGCCTTCTTCGCCGCGGGCACGGTGGGGGGCGCGCTGCTGATGACCCGCTGGCAACCGCGGCGCCTGCTGTTCGTCGGCACCCTGTGCGTGTTCCCGCTGGCCCTGCCGTCCGCCGCGCTCGCCGTGCCGGTACCGGTCGCCGTGCTGTGCGCGGTGATGTTCGTGACCGGCGTGACCCTCGAGGTGTTCGGCGTCTCCTGGATGACCGCGCTGCACCAGGAGATACCGGAGGACAAGCTGTCCCGGGTGTCGGCGTACGACTGGTTCGGCTCGGTCGCGCTGGTGCCCGCGGCGATGGCGCTGGCGGGCCCGGCCGAGACGGCGTTCGGGCGCGAGGAGGCGCTGTGGGGCTGCGCCGCGCTGGTCGTGGTGGTCACGGCGGCGGTGCTGTGCGTGCCGGACGTGCGCCGCCTGCGCCGCCGGGCCCGGCTGGTGGCCGGGGCGGCGGACGCGGACCACGGGTCAGCCGATGCCGAACGCCCCGTCGGGGGGCTCGGGTGACGGTACGGCGTCCTCGTCCCGCACCGGCCGCGCACCGCGGACGAAGTCCCGCAGCGGGGCGCCGTGTCCCACCCGGGCGGGGAAGGCGTCGGCCGCGGTGAGCCGGACCAGGGCGGCGGTGTCGAGGGGGCGGTGGGCGGCGGCCAGCACCGCGTTGCCGAACCGGCGCCCGCGCAGCACTCCCGGCTCGGCGACCAGCACCAGTTCCCCGAACTGCGTGCCGAGGGTGGCCAGCTGGGAGCGCAGGAAGGCGAACGGGGCCGCGTCCGCGAGATTGGCGAGGTAGACCCCGTCGCCGCGCAGGACGCGCGCGGCCTCGCGGACGTAGCCGACGGAGGTCAGGTGCGCCGGGACCCGTGAGCCGCCGAAGACGTCGGCGACCAGGACGTCCGCCGAGTCGTCGGGGGCCGCCTCCAGCCAGGCGCGGGCGTCCGCCGCGTGCAGCGCGATGCGGGCGTCCCCGGGCAGCGGCAGGTGCTCGGCGACCAGCTCCAGCAGGGCCCGGTCGGCCTCGACGACGTCCTGCCGGGAGCCCGGCCGGGTGGCGGCCAGGTACCGGGGCAGGGTGAGCGCGCCGCCGCCCAGGTGCAGCGCGTCCAGCGGGCGTCCCGGTTCGGCGAGGACGTCCAGGACGTGCCCCAGCCGCCGGGCGTACTCGAACTCCAGGTGGGTCGGCTCGTCCAGGTCGACGTACGACTGCGGCGCCCCGTCGACCGTCAGCAGCCAGGCCCGTTCCCGGTCGACGTCGGGCATCAGCTTGGCGGTGCCGTGGTCGACGGCACGGGTCACGGGTATGGGCTCGTTCACCGTGCCATTGTGCCGTCGTCCGCGCGGCGGGGGCCCCGGGGACGGCGGCGGCCCCGGGGACGGCGGCGGCCGGGGCGGTCCCGCCGTGGTCGCCGGGCGTTCGCCGCGCCGGTGCTCAGGCACCGGCGTTCTTCAGCGCCTCCCGCACCGACAGCGGCGCGAACCGTCCTCCTTCCCGCGCCAGGAAGGCCCGTACGGCGTCGGGGTCGGTCTTCGCGTACTCGCGCAGGCACCAGCCGACGGCCTTGCGGACGAAGAAGTCCGGGTGTCCCGACTGGCGCAGGCAGTAGGCGAACAGGCGCCCGGTGTCGGTGCGTTCCCTGAAGCGGAGCTGGTGGAGCAGGGCGGTGCGCACGAGCCACCGGTCGCCGTCGCCGCTCCAGTCGTCCAGGTCCGCCGCGAGCCCCGGGTCGGCGGCGACCAGCGCGCCGACGACGTGCGCGGCGAGCAGGTCGACGGTGTCCCACCACGGGACGGTGGTGACGAGGTGCCGGGCGACGGGCAGGAACCCGGAGGAGCAGTGGCGCACGTGGCGGCGCAGGTAGTCCACCGCGAAGTACTGGTACTCCCGCTCGGGCAGGGCCCAGCAGCGCAGGGCGACCGCGGCGCAGTCGGCCTCGCCGGGGCGGGGCAGGCCGTCGACGACGGTGCGGGACAGGGCCCTGCGGGCCGGCGTGGCCAGGCCCAGGAAGGGCGCCACGTCCTTCATGTACGCCCGCATGGCCACGGCCCGTTCGGGATCGGCGGCGGATCCGTAGGCGGCGGTGAGCCGCTCCAGCACGGCGTCGGCGAGCGGGCTGTCCGGTACGGGGGGCGTCGGGGCCTCGGTGACGCTCATGGGGCGAACACTACGGCGGTCGCCCCCCGTGCGGCGGCCGGTGGCGCCGGATGCCCGGTGCCGCCGGCCGCTTCGAAGGACGCGGTCCTCCCGCGGTCCTCTCCTCGGTGTTCCGCCGCCCGCGGTCCGGGCCGGCCCCTCGGCCTCCGGGGGCCGGGGACCGCGCCGGACCGGGCCCGCGGGGTTCCCGGTCCCGGTTCAGGCGTCCAGGACCAGGCGCGGACAGCCCCGGACCGCGCGGGACACGCAGATCATCATCGTGCCGTCGGCGGCCTGTTCCGCGGGGGTGAGGATGGAGTCGCGGTGGTCGGCGGAGCCCTGCAGGATGCGGGTCTCGCAGGTGCCGCAGGTGCCCTCCTTGCAGGAGGACAGCGCGGTGACGCCGTGCTCCTCGGCGACCTGGAGGACGGACCTGTCCGCCGGCACCCGGGCCCGGACGCCGGACCGGGCGAACTCCACCTCGAAGGCCTCGTCGGGCGCGTCGCGCACCACCTTCCTGGGCGCGAACCGCTCGGTGTGCAGCGTGCCCTCCGGCCAGTGCGCCAGGGCCCCTTCGAGCGCCGTCAGCAGCGGCTCCGGACCGCACGCGTAGACGAGCGTGCCGGGGCGGACCTCGGCGAAGACGCCCGGCAGGTCCGGGTGGCCGTACTCGTCCTGCGGGATCAGCCTCACCCGGTCGCCGTACCGCTCCAGCTCGTCGACGAACGCCATGGACGCGCGGGTGCGGCCGCCGTAGTGCAGCTCCCACTCGGCGCCCTCGGCCTCGGCCCTCTCGATCATCGGGAGGATCGGGGTGATGCCGATGCCGCCCGCGACGAAGACGTAGCGCGGGGAGGGCACGAACCCGAAGTTGTTGCGCGGCCAGCCCAGCCGGACGAGGTCGCCGACCTCGAGCCGGTCGTGGACCGCCCGGGAGCCGCCCCGTCCGCCGGCCTCGCGCAGGACGCCCAGCCGCCACTCGTGCCGCTGCGACGGCGACGACGCCAGGGAGTACTGCCGCACCAGGACGCCGCCGTCCACGGGCACCCGCACGTCGACGTGCGCGCCGGGCTCCCAGTCCGGCAGGGCGTCGCCGTCCGGGTGGGCGAAGCGCAGCGCGACGACGCCGTCGGCCACCTCCTCCCTGCCGGTCAGGACGAGGTCCATCTCCCGTTTGACGCGCTTCTTCTGGCGCTCGACGTCGGCGACGTCCCACACCACGGGCAGGGAGAGCCGCACCGGCAGCAGCGCCATCCGGGCGAAGTCGAGCGGGACCTCGCCCGCCGGGCGCAGGGAGGGCAGCCGCTCGAAGAGCACCCTCAGCCCCGTCTCGCCCTGGACGCGGGCCAGCGCCTGGCCGAGGCAGGTGTGCCGGCCGGCGGTGAAGGCCAGGTGGTCGGTGGGGTCCTCGCGGTGGATGTCGAACTCGAAGGGGCGCTCGACGTGGGCCGGGTCGGTGTTCGCGCTCGCCAGCGAGACCCAGATCATGTCGCCCCGCGCGATCCGCACGCCGGAGATCTCCATGTCGCGCATCGCCTTGCGGGAGGCGAAGGGCGACGACGGCCTGCGGCGCACGGTCTCCTCGAAGACGTTCGCCCACAGCGCCGGGTCCTGGAGCGCCTCCTCGACGTAGTGCTCCTTCCCGGCGAGGAACAGCACGGCGTTCGCCATCGCCTGGGCGGTGGTGTCCGCACCGGCGAGGGCGAACTCGCAGACGTGCAGGGCCACCTGCGGGACGGTCAGGACGTATGCGCCGTCCCTGGTCCGCTGCGTCGCCATGTCGCTGATGAAGTCGTCGCCGGGGTTCTCCCGGCGCTCGGCGACCACGGCCTGCAGCCGCGCGAAGGACGACGCGAACCGTTCCCACACCTCGTCGCGGATCTCCGCCGGCATCTCCTCCTGGGCGGAGGAGAGCACCCGGCCCATGTCACCGCGCAACCGGCGCATCATGGCGTCGTGCTCCCAGCCCAGGCCCAGGTGGGCCAGGAGGGTCTGGGTGGTCAGCTCCAGGCAGTACTCCTCCATGAGGTCGCCGGAGCCCCGCGTCTCGATCTTGTCGAGGATGCGGTGGGCGCGCTCCTCGATCCGCGGGCGCAGCGCCTCCATGCGGTCCTGGGTGAAGCCGCGCAGCGCCGCGTTGCGGTGGACGGTGTGCAGCTCGGGATCGGTGCCCACGATCATCTCGGACATCAGGCCCTGCGGGACGACGTCGCGGTGCTTCTCGGGCACCTCGATCGTCGCGGTGTTGCCGGAGGAGGAGAACTCCCTCCAGTCGCCCAGGACGCGCAGGACGTCCTCGCGCCGGGTGACCACCCAGGCGTTGAGCCAGGGGTACCAGAACACCGGGTGCTCGTCGCGCACCTTGGCGAAGTGCAGCGACGGGTCGCGGTAGTAGTCGTCGCTCATCGCGTCGAAGCCGTGCGCCACGGGGCAGCGGCCGGCGGCGGGCGGCGTCGCGGTCTCGGTCGTCTCGGTCATCGTCGGCTCCTTGCTCTTACAGGGCCGCGGCCACGGCCATGGTCGACAGCTTCTGGAAGCGGGCGACGTTCTCGCTCTCCTCCATGACCCCGGCGGACAGGAACACGAAGGTGAGGTCCCGTTCGGGGTCGACCCAGAACAGCGACGACCCGGCGCCGTAGTTCCCGTGCGTGCGCGGCGAGGTGAAGGGACCGAAGAAGGTGGGCGCGGTGCCCGTGCCGGAGAGCGAGAAGCCGAGGCCGAAGTTGCCGCGGGGCGCCTCCCAGCCGCGGGCGGCCGCCATCTGCGCGTACAGGTCGTTGGGCAGGTCGCCGGTCTGCAGGGTGGTGGCCTGGTCGACGACCGCCGGGGCCAGTACCCACCGTCCGTCGTGCAGGCCGCGGCGGCGGATCATCTCGGCGAACGTGAAGACGTCGCGGGCCGTGGAGACGGACCCCACCCACGGCATCTCCGCGTCCTCGGTGATGCGGTCGTTGAGGCACTCGATGTCGGCGGGCCGCAGGAACCCGCCCTCGGGCAGGTACGCCTTGAGCGGCACGGCCCGCTCCCGCAGTGCCGCGGGGAGGCCGAACGAGGTCTCGTCCATGCCCAGCGGGTCGAAGACCAGCTCCCGGGCCAGCTCGCGGAACGACGCGGCGCCGTAGGCGCGGCGCACCATCTCGCCCATGAGCGCGTGGTTGATCGCCGGCGCGTAGTTGAGGTGGGTTCCGGGTTCGAAGAGCACGTCCACCGCGGACAGGGCGTCGACGACGTCCGCGAGGACGCCGAAGCGGTCCGGTCCGAGCCCCGGGTTCGGGGTGGGCGGCATGCCGGAGCGGTGGGTGAGCAGGTGGAGGAGGCTGATCCGGTCCTTGCGGAGCATGCGGAACGGGTCGGTCCCGAGGAACTCCGGTATCAGGTCCACGACGCGGGTGGAGAGGGCCAGCCTGCCCTCGCCGATCGCGCGCAGCGCCATCACGTTGGTGAACGCCTTGGTGAGCGACAGCACGCGGAACACGGCGTCGGGCCGCAGCGCGCGGCCGGTGGCCCGCTCGTGCCAGCCGAGTGCGGTGTCCACGACGACGTCCCCGCCGCGGGCGAGGATCAGGTGCGCGCCGTCGTAGGTCCCGGCCGCGATGTCGTCCCTGATCTCGGCGACGAGCCGGTCGAGTGCGGCCCGGTCGACGTCGGCCCGGGTCACGGCGTCCGGGCCGGCCTCCCGTGCCACGGGGACGGTGTCGGTGTTCTGGGTCATGGTCGCCGCCTCCCTCACTGCATCACGAGCCCGCCCGAGGGCGAGATCGTCTGGCCGGTGTAGTACGCGCCGTCCTCGCCGGCGAGGAACAGGACCGTCCTGGCGATCTCCTCGGGGGCGGCGGTGCGGCGGATGGGCTGGAGGCCGACGAGGAAGTCGATGAACTCGTCGTCGCTCTGCCGGAAGAGCGGGGTGTCGATGGCGCCCGGGGCCAGGGCGTTGACGCGGATGCCGAACGGGGCGAGCTCGACGGCGGCCTCGCGGGTGAGGCCGAGGACGGCGGCCTTGGAGGCCGGGTAGTAGGCCGGCATGGCCACCCCCATCAGCGCCGCGGCCGAGGAGAAGTTGACGACGGCGCCGCCGCCGTTGCGCTTCAGCAGCGGGACCGCGGCGCGCAGGGCGTAGAAGGTGCCGTGGAGGTTGATCCGCAGGACGCGGTCGAAGTCCTCGTCGGTGACGTGCTCGATGAACTCCGGGTCGTGGCGGCGCCCTTCCTTCATCGCGAGGAAGCCCTTGTAGTTCTCCTCGTTGAGCGCTTCCAGCGCGGCGCGGTTCGGGGCGTTGACGCCGGCCGCGTTGACGAGGGTGTCGAGGCGGCCGTGGTCCGCCTCGACCCGGGCGAACGCCTCGGCGACGGCGTTGCTGTCGGCGATGTCGAAGGCGAGCGGAACCGCCCGCTCCAGGCCTTCGAAGGAGCTCTCCAGGTTCTCGGCGGAGATGTCGGCGCCGTAGACGACGGCGCCTTCCTCGTGGAACGCGCGAGCCACCGCGAGCCCCATGCCGGATGCCGCTCCGGTGACGAACACGACGTGATGGGCGAACTTCATTGTTCCTCCTGGGCTCCCCGGGCACGGGTGCCGGGGGTCAGCGTGTGCCGAGGCTCGCACATTCACAAGACATGTGTCTAGTGAATGTCGACGGGGCGAACACTTCCCGTCCCACAGCCCTCCGCGCCCGGGCACGACCGGCCGACGCCTGGTCGCGGAGAATTCAGGGAGACCGGAGGGCGGGCCCGGCGACTCAGGGAAGGAGGGCGGCGCGCCCGGCGGGCGCGGGAAAACTCGCTCAGTGGACAGATGTCCACCGAATAAAGATGTCGCGGAAACCCGCGCGGGGACGGAGGCGGAGGGCGCGGCTCAGGCCGGCTGGGCCGGGTCTCCCCGCAGGGCGTGGGCGAGGGCGTCGGCGATCTCCGGGACGATCGCCTCGAAGAACGCGGGACGGTCGCGCACGACGCTGACGTAGAACGCCCGCTCGACCGTCATCACCAGGGCGATGACGCGCGCCCGGGCCCGCTCCGCCGCCAGGCCCCGCGCGACGAGCCGGTCGGTGACGGTCGCCATCGCGTCGGCCAGCCGGCCGTACAGGGCGAACCACTCCTCCGCCACGGGCTCCTCGTTCGCCAGCGCCTGCTCCATGGCGGTGAACTCCATGCGGTACCGGCGCCACAGGGCGGCGTGCTCCCGCAGCCACCGCTCGGTGGCCGGGGACGTGGGCTCGGCCAGGGTGAGCTGTCCGTAGGAGGCGACCACTTCCGGCTCGATGGCGCGCATGAGCTCGACGACGATCTCCGCCTTCGAGCGGAAGTGCAGGTAGAACGTGGCCCGTGAGACGTGCGCCGCACGCGCGACGGCCTCGGCGGTCGTGGCCGTGTACCCCTGGGCCACGAACAGGCCGCGCGCGGCGTAGACCAGGGCGGCACGGGTGCGGCGCTTCTGCTCGGCGCGTGACACACGAGCCGTCTTCTCCGCCAACGCGCCACCTTTCCGAACCGGCGCCCCTCACTGTACCGAAGCCCGTCACCTGCCCGAACGCGGGGAGAACGAGGGCGGAGGGGGGGGGGGGGGGGGGGGGGGGGGGGGGGGGGGGGGGGGGGGGGGGGGGGGGGGGGGGGGGGGGGGGGGGGGGGAAGGGGCGGGGGGGGGGCTGGGTTGGAGGTGTCGGGGTATTTCCCCCT